>CALDFY010000142.1 GCA_937942115.1 uncultured Anaerolineae bacterium
TCCTGAGAAGGGCGTCAACGCAGGTTGACGCCCGGCGCAAAGCGTAGGGGCAACCCTCGCAGTTGCCCCCAGGGGAGGCCGATTTCCCATCGGCGCCCGAGGCGGCGGGAAGCGGAGAGCCGAAGCCAGCCTTAAGTTAACGCTTATGCCCCCGGCCCCTCCCCTCTCCCAAACAAAGTTTGGGAGAGGGGAGGGGCCGGGGGAGGGGTGAGGCCAGCGTGCCGAAAAAGTTGGGGCCATTGGGCTTTTAGCCCCTGGCGTAGGTAGTTACCGCGGGATTCGCATTTCAATAGGCGGCCTAAAAGGGGAAATATGGTGAAGGATGAGCGCGAACCCATTCGCGCTTTCGGCTGACAGGCCTTCAATCAGGAGGGGGGAATGACACCGGAAGAACTGGTCCAGAAATTGCACTGGCTGGGGCACGATAGTTTCCGCCTGGACGGGCCCCCGGTGGTCTACTTTGATCCCTGGAAACTGCGCGGCAAGCCGCCGGTGGCGGATTTGGTCCTGGTGACCCACGAACACTTTGACCACTGTTCGCCGGAAGACGTAGCGAAGGTCAGCGGGCCGAATACGGTCATCCTGGCAGGCGGCAATGCGGCGGGGCAACTGCGGGGCGCCCGCGCCGTCCGCCCCGGCGACCGGGTAACAGTGGCGGGGGTGGAGGTGGAAGCGGTCCCGGCCTACAACGTCAACAAATTCCGCGCACCGGGCCAGCCCTTCCACCCCAAAAACGCCGGGCATGTGGGCTACGTGGTCACCGTGAAGGGGGTGCGGCTCTACTTTGCCGGAGATACCGACGCCATCCCCGAGATGGCCCAGATCGCCTGCGACGTGGCCCTCCTGCCCGTCAGCGGGACCTACGTGATGACGGTGGAGGAAGCCGTGGAAGCCGCCCGGACGCTGAATCCGGCCATTGTCGTCCCCATGCACTACGGGGCCGGCATCGGCACGCCTCGGGATGGGGAGCGGTTCGCCGCTCTCTACCCGGGCCGCACGGTGGTGTTGCGCGCAATGTAGGGCAGGGCTTGCCCCTGCCCATCGTGGGCAACCACAAGGGTTGCTCTATGTGCATCAACTTAAGGGTCAATCCGGTCAGGTTGCCACCTCTGGAGGCCGGTCCCGGATAACTGCTTTTTTCTCGCACGGAGACACAAAGCCAAAGAAAGACCCTCGCAAACTTTTGCCGGGGAAAAAACGGCCTTGCCGACGTTCTGAGAAGCGTCAACGAAGGTTGACGCCTGGCACGAGAGTATCCAGGGGAAGCCGATTTCCCATCGGCGCCCGGGGCGGCGGGAGACAGGGAGGCCCAATCCGGCCTTAACTTGATGCGTATGGGGCAACCCCTGCGGTTGCTCCCCTGGCGGGGGCAGGGCTTGCCCCTGCCCCTGCAATGCACATCTATCCGAAGAGAACCTCCACGTCCTCCCGCGTGAGGGATTTGAAGAAACTCTCCTCCGTGGCGATCAGTTGCTCCACCAGGCCCCGCTTCTTTTCCTGCAACTGGAGCATCTTCTCCTCCACCGTATCCCGGGCGATCAGTTTGTAGATAAAGACCGGCTTGTCCTGGCCGATGCGGTGGGCCCGGTCGGCGGCCTGCATCTCCACCGCCGGATTCCACCACGGGTCCAGGTGGATGACGTAGTCGGCGGCGGTCAGGTTCAGCCCCAGCCCCCCCGCCTTCAGGCTCAGCAGGAAGCAGGGGACGGCCGGGTCGCACTGAAACCGGTCCACCTGGGCCTGCCGGTCCCGGGTTTGGCCGTCCAGATACGCGTAGGAAATCCCCCGTTCCTCCAGGCCGGCGCGCACCCGCTTGAGCACTTCCACGAACTGGGAATAGACCAGCACTTTGTGACCCTCGGCCCACAGGGTTTCCAGCGTCTCAAAGAGCAACTCAAATTTGGCCGATTCCCCCCGGTAGGTCGGTTCCACCAGCGCCGGGTGGATGCAGACCTGGCGCAGCCGCAGCAGCCCCTCCAGAATCTTCATCCGGGCGTCGTTCATCCCCTGAGTCTCAATCAGCCCCAGCAACTCGGCCCGGTAGCGGTCGCGCAGGCGGGTGTAGAGTTTCCGCTGGGCCGGCTCCAGTTCCACGAACAGCGTCCGCTCGGTGCGCGGGGGGAGTTCCGGCGCCACCTGCGCCTTCGTCCGGCGCAGGATGAAGGGATAGACCAGTCTCCTCAGCGTGGACGCCGCCTCTTCGTCCCGACGGCTCTCTATGGGATTGGCGAAGTTCTCTTTAAAGGACTCCAGGCTCCCCAGGAGCCCCGGATTGAGGAAGGCGAACTGAGACCAGAGTTCAAAGGTCGTGTTCTCCACCGGGGTCCCGGTCATTGCCAGGCGATGATCGGCGTTGAGGAGACGGGCCGCCCGCGCCGTCTTGGCCAGGGGGTTCTTGATGGCCTGCGACTCGTCCAGGATGACGTAGTGGAAGCGGTAGGCGCGCAGAAACTCCACATCCCGCAGCATGGTGCCGTAGGTCGTCAGGACAATGTCGTACTGGTCAAAGATAGACGGATCCTTGGAGCGTCCGGCCCCCGTGAATTCCAGGACCCGCAGTTGGGGGGTGAAGCGGGCGACTTCCCGCTGCCAGTTGGCCAGAAGGGACTTGGGCACCACCAGGAGGGATGCCCGTTCGGCCTCCCCCCGTTCCTTCAGCGACTGGAGGAAGACCAGCGCCTGGACGGTCTTGCCCAGGCCCATATCGTCGGCCAGAATCCCGCCGAAGCGGTACTCGTGGAGAAAGTGGAGCCAGTCCACTCCAGCCTTCTGGTACGGGCGGAGTTCGCCCTGGAATCCCTGGGGGAGCGGCTGAGGGGTGATCCGCTCAAACGCCCGCAGATGCTCCCGTCGTTCCTGAAACTCCCGCGCGGCCCGGACTTCGGCCGCGTCTTCCAGCAGACGGTCCAGCAGCGGGACCTGGACGTCCCGAACCCGCAGCCCCTTTTCCGTCTCCTCGGCCAATCCCAGGAGGTATTTGTACCGTTCCAGCCAGTCCTGGGGGATCTGTCCGAAGGTGCCGTCGGCCAGTTTGACGTACCGTTCGCCCTTGCGGACGGCTTTCAGCACGTCCTTGAGGGAGATGGACTGGTCGCCGTACTGGACGACGGCCTCTATGTCAAACCAGTCTATGCCGGAGGAGATGGCGACGCGCAGGACCGGCTCGGCCGGCTTCAGACGGGCGGATTGCAGCCGCTCCTGGCCGTAAATCTCAAACCCGGCCCTGGTCAGGAGGGGGATGGATTGGGTGAGAAAGTCCAGCGGATGGGTACGGGCGCGCAACTGGAAGACGGCCGGCCCGTACTGATACCCGGCCCGCTTCAGCCCGTAGCGGGGGTCGGTGAGTAACTGATAATAATGCGTCTCCTTCTGCAGGTCCCGGTGGATACGAATCAGAGACCAGGGCTCCGGACCCGATTGCGCGGTGACGGCGGGGGCCTTCGGGTTGGCTTCCACCTCGTAGTCCCCGTACCCGAAGAGGAGGTCGGCCCAGAAAGTGCCGCCCTCTTCCCGCAGGTAGAGCCGGGGGACCGGTTCGGCCCGGACCTCTTCCACCTGGACGACTTCGCTGCGCAGAGGGAGCCGTTCCGCCAGCCGGGGGAGAAACGCACTCCGGAACTTCTCCTCGTCCTTCGGCGGGATGGTGAAAGAGAGGTTGGCGAGGATGTCCAGTACTTCGGAGCGGTTCACCGGGGTCAGCATATCCCCTGCCAGGACCCAGGGCGGGTCTTTGGAGACGACGTGCAGGCCGCCGTGACGGTGGGAGTAGACGGTCCCGTCCAAAACGATCCCGGCATCCAGTTTCAGGCCCTCCGAATCCCGGATGAGGGCGATTTCCAGGTCTGCCGGGCGGTCCCCCCAGCGCATGCGGCGGGTAAAACGGTCGCCGCTTCGGAGGAAAAGGGGCACCTGATAGCGGGCCAGTATTAACAGATATTTGCCAAATATGTCCGGTTGAAACGAGCCGCTGCGGTAGTAATAGTAGTAGGGGGAAGTGGATGCGGCGAGCATCAGGTTGCAGATATGGGCTGCCTCCGGCGGCTGATTGATACAGGCGTATGGGTCCAACGAAGATTGGACCGGGACCACTCCATTCTCCCAGGAGCGGTCGGCGTCCAGATGCCGGGCGACGGCTTCGGGGTCGTCGGAGGAGAGGGCGCGGGCTCCCGACCAGTGGGATTCCGGGATGGTGTAGGCCTGGAGGTAAAAGGAATTGGTCCCCTTCTGAAGGCCGAAGAGCAAAACGTAGGGAGAAGCCGGCTTTGAAACTTTCTGGGCGGTCGGTTTGGGCAGTGAGTCCAGCAGGCGGCTGAGGCGGTAGTCCCAGCGGTCCTCTATGGAGTCCACGTGCTTGCCGACCTCCAGCGCCGCCGCGATGATGTGCTTGCAGATATACCCTTTGGCCGCATACGGGCAGGAGCAGGAGACGGTCAGTTTCTTCTCGCTCGCGGCCCGCAGGACGACGGTGTAGACGCCCCCTGTTCCCCGCACCTTGCAGGTGGCGGATTCGTCGTCCAGGGAGACGATGGTCACCCGGCCTTCCTGGTAATACCTCTGTCCGCGCCGGATGATCTCCCAGGAATAAGGCGCAATTCGCTCTGGAACCAGCAACTCACGGGTCAGATACGGCATCGGATGTCTCTCAGATACTCAATCTTCGGACACGGATGAACGCGGTCAACGCGGATTCTGCGCTGAGCCTGCGTCTCTCACCGGACTATTCCTTAAGTATATACCACATTCTTGGGGAAACGCCAAGCGGCCGCGACATTTTTGAGGATTGCCGAAGGTATGATATAATTGGACGTAGAGCGCACTCAGGAGCGCAGGATGATGAGGGATGAGCGAGCACCGAAAACGTCCCGGCCCCGGACCGATGTGCCGGTGGCGGGCCGCCGCCGGGTCTCCATGCGGGAGATTCGGGCCGTCTATCGCAGGCTAACAGCCTACGCCACAGGAAGGCCCTTTCGGGCCGCCTATCGCAGGCTAACAGCCTACGCCACAGGAAAAGTATGCCATTGGGCTGTTGGCCTGCAACACAGGCTGCGCTGCAGAGCAGACTGCGGAAGTCCGGCTACGGGGCGGAGGGGTGTTTGGAAGTGAAGTCGGGGTCGGTATTGCGCAGGGGAAGGACAGCGATGACCCGGGTGCCCTGGCCCGGCGCCGTCTCCACCGTCAGCCGCCCACCCAGGCGGGTCGCTCGCTCTTGCATCCCCACCAGACCGAATCGGCCCTGAGCGGTCAAGAGGTCCGGGCGGGGAGGGAGGACAAAGCCCACTCCGTCATCGGCGACGATGAGGACGAGGTGGTCCGCATCCTGCCGGACCCGAAGGGTGATGGTGCGGGCCCGGGCATGCCGGAGGGCGTTGTTCAGAGCCTCCTGGGCGATCCGGTAGGCCGCCAGTTCCACGTCCGGGTCGCAACGGCGAATTTCCCCTTCGGTGACCAGGTGAACCGGAATCCCTGGGGCCTCTGCGGCCTGTCGGACCAGTGTGTCCAACGCGGGCAGGAGGCCCAGGTCCTCTATGTAGGGGGGCCGCAGCGCGGCGATGAGCCGCCGGAGTTCGTCTACAACCCGATGGGTGGCTTCGTAGAGTTGTTCCAGTTGCGTCTGGGCAGGCTCCATCTCGCCCCGGGCGAGAAGACGGCGGGCTATTTCTGTCTGCTGGGCCAGCGCGATCAGGTCCTGGACCGGTCCATCGTGCAGTTCGCGGGCCAGGCGGGCCCGTTCAGCCTCCTGGCCGCTGGTCACCGCGCCCAGGTAGTCCCGGATTCCGGCCTCGTAGCCGCGCAGGCGGCCCACCATCTCCGCCAGCGCCCGGTGCAGGTCCTGCACTTCCTGCACGCCCCCCACCGGCCGGGCAATGGCGGAGTCGTCCCCCCAGGAGACCTGTTCGGCGGCTCGGGCCAGGGAGCGGAGGGGCCGGACGATGGTGGTCCAGCCGAAAGTGAGGACCAGGAGGGAGAGGAGACCCGCGCCCCCGGCCACCAGGGGGGCCAGCGTGGGCAAGCGCAGGATGGGTCCCAGAAGCCCCTCCACCGGCTCCTCCACCACGACGGTCCAATCCGCCCCCTGGACGGGGGAGAAGGCGCTCAGCACCAGGCCTTCCTCCCTTCGGGAGAGGACAAATCCCTCCGCACCGGAAAGAGCCGCAGTCCAATCCGCGATACTGGAGAGGTCGGTGTCCGTCAGGGCGGGGTCGGAGTGGAAGAGCGCGCGGGCCTGCTGGTCCATCACGAACAGGCGGGCCGATTCGGGCCCGCCGCTGAGAAAGAGAGGAAGCCAGGCCGCCAGCCCCCTTCCGTCGGGCCCGATGGTGCCGTGGGCCAGGCCGTCTTCCACGATGCGCGCCGCCAGCCGGGCCAGGGCCAGGTCCCGCTGGGCAACGAAATCCCGCATGGCCCGCTGGTGCGCGTAGACCCCGGTGAAGGCTATGGCCAGAAGGACGAAGGTGACGGGGAGGACTGCCCAGAGGAAGAGTTGGGCCTGCAGGCTGCGGAGCCACCGGCGCACCGGCACACCCTTCTCCCCGTTGAAAGAGCGCCGCAGGGGTTTCATTCCATCACAATCCAGCCCCGACGGAGGGCCTCGGTGACCGCCTCAGTGCGACTACCGACGCCCAGTTTGCCGTAGATGCTGGCCAGATGTCCCTGAACGGTGCGGTGGCTGATCCCCAGTTGGTAGCCGATGGCCCGATTGGTCAGGCCGCGCGCGGCCAGCCGCAGCACGTCCAGTTCGCGCGGCGTGAGCGGTTCCACCTGTTCGGCGGCCGTGGCCGGCTTGCCGGTGACCGTCTGCTGCACCACTTTGGTGGCCACCTCCGGGCTGAGAGCCGACCGGCCCCGGTATACCGTCCGTACCGCCTGGACCAGTTCGTCGCCGCTGGCCGTCTTGAGGATGTAACCGTCTGCTCCGGCCCGGAGCAGGGCGAAGATGTAGGGATCGTCGTCGTAAGCAGTGAGGATGAGCACCCGGACATCCGGAAACCGCTCCTTGATCCGGCGGGTCGCCTCCACCCCGCTCATCTCCGGCATCCGGATGTCCAGGACGGCCACATCGGGCCGGTGTTCCCTGATCCGTTCCAGTGCTTCCCGGCCATCTCCCGCCTCGGCCACCACCTCAATGTCGCCCGCCTCCTCCAGAAAGCGGCGGATTCCCTGGCGGACCACGGCGTGGTCATCGGCCAGGAGGACGCGAATTTTCCCGGTCACAGTTCCTCCCACCCTCCTGCCAGCCCACCTGGCCTAAGAGCCAGGATGTTCATAGTCAGCCACGAAGCAAAGCGGAGTGGCGTTCTGGTGGGCTAAAACGGCACTCCACTTCGTTCCGTGCCTTACTACGAGCGAAACGGCACTTCACTTCGTTCCGTGCCTCACTACGAGCGGGCCTAAGAGCCAGAATGTTCGTAGTCAGCCACGAAGCAAAGCGGAGTGGCGTTCCGGTGGGCCAAAACGGCACTCTACTTCGTTCCGTGCCTTACTACGAGCAAAACGGCACTTCACTTCGTTCCGTGCCTTACTACGAACGGCACTCCACTCCGTTCCGTGCCTTACTACGAGCGAAACGGCACTCCACTTCGTTCCGTGCCTTACTACGAACGGGCACTCCACTTCGTTCCGTGCCTTACTACGAACGGGCACTCCACTTCGTTCCGTGCCTCACTATGAGCGACTTTTCAGACCATCTCTAATGGTGATGGTGCCCGGTCTTCCCTTCGCCTTCGGCCCGCACATACCTCCCGGGGTCTTTGTCAAAGGCGCTCTTGCACCCCCCGGGAGCAGAAGTAGTACATCTTTCCCTTGTACTCCGATGTGGCGGCCGCCGTCCTCTCGTCAACCATCATCCCACAGACGGGGTCTCTGACCATTTTACCTCTCTCCTTTCTGAGCGCAAGCGAAACTTCAGGATTGGAGTCGGCTGCGGATTTCCTCAAATTCCGCCAGGGTGATCTCCCCGGCCGCCAGCCGCCGACGGGCGATCTCCAGCGGGTCCGGCCCACGATGGCCGACCGGCGCCGCGCGCCCCAGCCGCCGGACCAGCCAGGCGATGCCGACCCCCAGCAAGGCCAGAAAGCCCAGGAAGAGCACCAGGTTCAGGATGAGGCCAATGATGCCCAGGGCGTTGCCCCAGGGCCCCCAGCCCCACCCCCAGGGCCCCCAGCCCCACCCGCCGGTCCACCAACCACTGCACATCGGACACATCCTTCACCTCCTCACCGGTTGAGTTTTGCGCGAACGGCTTCATATTCCTCCGGGGTGATTTCCCCGCGAGCGAGCCGTTCGTCCAGAATCTGGCGGGCTGTTTTCCCTGACGCCCCCTCTGAGGGACGGGATTGCCAAACCAGCCAGATAACGCCTCCCACCACCAGGGCCAGAAAGAGGCCCCAGAAGAAGAGCATCCCCAGAAAGCCAAAGCCCATCATCGTTTCACCTCCTGCCTTGATGATACCTCTGATCTCCCGGCGGCGAAAGGGGCATATGGCCGGGTAGCCCCTCCGCCATTTGGCGGTACCGGGAACGCCCGGCTGGCTTATCGCTGCACGGTGCCAGTGATCCGCACCTCCACCCAGGGATGGGCCGGGTCGTTGGTAGCAAACCACACCAGTCGCGTGACCGGCCCCTTGACCGGGTGGAAATCGGCGTCGAAGGTCACCGTCAGGTCGGCCCGATGGCCGGGCGGGATGACCGCGCTGGAGAGTTCCGCCGTCGTACAGCCGCAGGAGGTCACCAGGTCGGTGATGACCAGGTCGGCCGTGCCCCGGTTCTGAACAGGAAAGATGTGGGAGACGGTCCACCGGGCATAAATCCTCCCGAAATCGTATTCCACCTCCGGCAGGTCCAGTTGGGGCACCGGCTGGTTCGCCGGAGGGGCCCAGGGAGTGGGGGTGGCCGACGGGATGAGGGCCGGGTCGTGACCGCCACGCAAGGGCGGGCCCGCCGGGGCCAGCGGGAGCAGCGATGCCGGGTCGCCACTGCGGGAGGGGGATGGCGGGCTGGCAAAGGCGCCGGTCCGCCAGAGGTTTAGAACGATCAGACCAATGACGGCGGCCGCGATCCCTCCGGCCGTAACCCATCTCCATCGTCCATCCCTCCGGTTTCTTCGGGAGCGAGTCCGCGATTTTCTGTTCATTCTCCCCTCCTCACACGAACCAGATGAGAATGACCGCGCCAATGCCGATCATCGCCAAACCGGTGGCCAGGCGAACCCAGCGGCGGCTGGATTGTTCCACCAGGCGGATGCGGTGCATCACCCGCCGGTTGCCCACCCCGGCCAGGATGAGCAACAGCGGCGCCACGAACATCAGGTTATAGAGCCCCAGGTAGCCCACCCCCTGCCAGTAGGTGGTTCGGGCGGCCAGCAGGCCGACGATGGCGACGTAGATGCCGCCGGAACAGGGGAACGTGCAGAGTCCCACCAGGAAGCCGCCGATGGCCGCCGCCGGGAACGTAGCCCGCCGGAGCCAGTCCTGGATCGTCCTATGGGCGATGGTGGGGATGCGCAGGTGGATGGGCAACTGGGGAAAGAAATAGTCCTTGACATTCACCAGCCCCAGAATGATGACCAGCCAGGAGCCGATGCGGGCCATCAGATGGTGCTCCCCGGCGAAGAGGACCGCCTGCATCAGCCCCAGTCCGATGAGAAAGTAGGCCAGATAGATGGCCGCGACGTAGACCAGTCCCATCGCCCAGATGGAGGATACCGTGCGGCGGATGGTGAAGAGAAAAGCGATGAAAAAGAGCAGGACGGCGAACGCGCACGGGTTGAAGCCATCCAGGAAGCCGGAGGTCAGTACCAGTGGCAGGAGGGAGCGGCGGCTATCCGGGGGTGTGGCGGCCTGCAGATGCCCTCCGTGACTCTGGAGGTAGGCCAGATACTGGCCGACGGGTGCGTCTATCGGATAGGTCTGGGGCTCCCCGCCGAACGCCCAAATGGTGTATTCCTTCGCGCCGGTCATCCGGTCCTGGTAGACGACGATGCGATCAAAGGCATCGGAGGGCGCGGCCAGCAAGTCGGCGACGACGTGTTCCGGCACGTGGCCTTCCAGGATGATCCGGTCGCCGATGAAGACGGTCAGGTGAGATTGGAGACTGGGTGGCACGCCGAGTGCATCGCTTCGCCTCAGAAGTTCGGTCCGGTTGGCCGGTTCGTTAAGGTAATCCCTGTAGACCGGTTCTGGAAGGCCGGCCCGGCGCAGGAGCGGGACCACCGTCTCCTGGATGTATTGCAGGCAGTCCGCGCAGGCCCGGTTGTAGTAGACGACGACCGATCCCGTGGAGGAGCCGGGAGAGGGATCAGGCGGTAACGCCGGGGACTCCTCACCGGGAGCCACGACGGTCACGCGCAGGGTGATTGCTGCCTCCGGCGTTTCGGGATCGGTAGAACGAACGTAGACCTGACGGAGGAAGGTACCCGTCTCGCCAGAATGGGCCTGGGGGTCAAAGGTCACGATCAACTGCGTGGCCTCGCCAGGGGACAGTCTCTGGTCAGCCACTGCGGCGGTGGTGCAGCCGCAGGAGGTGCTGACGCCGATCATCTCCAGCGGCCCCCTGCCGACGTTGCGGATTTCCAGGGTCCGGGAGACCGGCCCGGTGTTGGGGATGGTCCCCAGGTCCAACTCGGTGGTACTGAGCCGGAGCCGGCCGGGTTCGGATCCGGCCCTGCAGCCGGCCAGGAGGAGAGCGACGAACAGCCAGCCGAGAATCTTACGGATTGGGTGGCGCCAGCGCACGGTCAATCACCTCGGCGAAGGCTTCAGTTGAAGAGATGATGCCGCCCTCATTTCAGTCACACCGGGCATGATGGGCCGCCATACGTCCGATGAGGCCCGGCCGGAGACCCACCCAACCCAGCACGGTCAGGTATAGCCCGTAGGCCAGAACCTCCAGGAGGGAGGGGTCTCCGTTATAGCCGAACAGGGCCTTCAGGAAACTGCCCAGGAGGCTTTTCTCGTTCAGGACCGGGTTCAGATCCCACACGGGATTCACCAGAGCGGGGAGCAGGGCCGCCTCCTGGAGTTCGTGGACGCCCCGGGCGACCAGCCCGGCGGCAAAGAGAAGCAGAAGGACGCCAGTGGCCTGGAAGAAGGCCCGGATGTTGAGCCGTCTGCCTGCGGCAAAGATGGCCCACCCCAGCCCGACAGCAATGGCCAGCCCCAGGATGCCGCCGATCAGCGTCTGCGCGGGGGAGGTGGTGAAGAGGGCCGCGTTCAGAAAGAGGGCCGTCTCTATCCCCTCCCGGACGACCGCCACAAAGGTCAGGCCGAAGAGGCCCCACGCGCTTCCCTGGCTGGCGGTCCGGCGGACGTCCCGCTCCAGAGAAGCCTGGATTTCCCGCCCCCGATGCCCCATCCAGAAAATCATCCAGGTCAGCACGGAGGCGGCCACCAGCATGGTTACGCCTTCAAAGATTTCCTCGCTGCGGCCTTCCAGCGCGATGCCCAGACGGCGGAGGGCCAGCCCACCGGCCAGGCTGAGGGCAACGGCCGCCACCACACCGGCCCAGGCCGCGCGAATCAGGTCCTGCCGTCGCAGGCGGTAGAGGAAACTGAGCACGATGCCAACAATCAGGGCGGCCTCCAGCCCTTCCCTTAACGTGATGAGCAGCGATGCGAGCATTTTCCCTCCTGCTGGATAGGATGCGCGGGCGGAACCGCCCGCTGTGCCAATCCTCAATAGCATACACCAGCGGGAACGCCTCCGGTAGCGCCGTTTACCCTGCACCTGCCCCCGCCAAATGGCGGGGAAAAAGAACCTCCCACAGGCCGGGAAACCTGTGGGAGGTCCTGAAAATCGCTGGACCTGCCGATGGGGATGTTACATCCCTGCCTCCGCCTCCAGCCCCTCCCGGTCCAGCAGGATAATCCGGTGCCCCTCTATCTTCAGCAAGCCGGCGTCGGCAAAAGCCCGCAGGGTGCGCCCCACCACCTCCCGCACCGTGCCGATCTGGGCCGCGATCTCCTCCTGGGTCCAGCGCCGGAGGACGGCCGCTGTGCCCGCTTCCCCCTCACGGCCTTCCGCGTGCTCCAGCAGAAAGCGCGCCAGGCGCTCCCGCACCGTCCGTAGAGAAAGGTCCTCCACCAGGCAGCTCAGCCGGTCCAGCCGACGGGCGAAGTCCTCCAGCAGCACCCGCGCCAGTTCCGGACACTCGTCCACCAGCCGGAGAAAGTCCGATACCGGGACGGCGTAGAGGACAGCGGGGGTTACAGCCTGAACAGTGGCGTGATTGACCTTCCGGGGCAGGAACGGAGGGACGGTGTTCAGCGCGCCGCCCGGCCCCAGCCGGGCCAGCACCTGCTCCCGACCGTCGGGGGCCGTCCGGACCACGCGCACCTGCCCTTCGGCGACGAAATAGACATACCGGCAGGGCTCCCCTTCCAGAATGACCGTCTCGCCGGGTTCAAAGGTGCGGCGTACAGCCACCTCCGCCAGCCGTCGGAGCACCCGTTCGGGGAGGGCGGTAAAGAGGGGTACGCGCCGGAGGGCATCTACCGTCTGTTCGTCCATCGCCAGGGACCGTCACCTCACAGAATCCACCTTGAAATTATAGCAGGTCCTGCAGTTTGTCAAACCGGTCCGGTGCGGGCCGACGGTCGGCGTTCCGGGGCGCGGCCCGAGTTCCCCGCAGCGGTGCGGCGATGTGACTTTTGTCATAGACAGAGGGCTTCTCCTCTGCTAAACTGAAAGCGACTTCACATCCAGGCGGGTCTCTCATGGACGAGCGGGTGCTTCCCGAAATCAACCTGGTCCTCTGCAACCGGTGCGGGGCCTGCATCTTCATCTGTCCGGTCCACGCGGTGGAGATGACCCCTCAGGGCCCCGTCATCGCCCGTCCGGAGGACTGCACCTACTGCGCCCAGTGTGAGACCTACTGCCCCACCGGCGCTATCTCCGCAGGATATGAGATTGTGTGGGGCTTATCCCAGGGGGGTGGATGATGGCGATTCCGATTGCCGAAAACGTCTACTGGGTCGGTGCGGTGGATTGGGAGGTGCGCCACTTTCATGGCTACACCTACCACACCCATCGCGGCACGTCCTACAACGCCTATCTGGTCGTGGACGAGCAGGTCGCGCTGGTGGATACGGTGATGAGCGGGTTTGAGGACGAGATGCTCCGCCGCATCGCGGAGGTGGTGGACCCCGCCCGCATCCATTACGTCGTCGCCAATCACGGGGAGCCGGACCACTCCGGCGCGATCCCCGCCATGATGGCCCGCGCCCCCCATGCCACATTGGTCCACTCCAAACGGGCCGCCGATTCCCTGAGCAAATACCTGCCCGACGGGTGGAAGCGGCAGGTCGTCGGCACAGGCGATACCCTTTCCCTGGGCCGTAAGACGCTGACGTTCCTGGAAGCGCCCATGCTCCACTGGCCCGATTCTATGTTCACCTACATCCCCGAAGACGGATTGCTGCTGCCCAACGATGCCTTCGGCCAGCACCTGGCCTCATCGGAGCGCTTCGCCGACCAGGTGGACCCGGCCGTCCTCTGGGACGAAGCGCGCAAGTACTTTGCCAACATCCTCACCCCTTTCAGCAAACTCATCCTGCGCAAGGTGGAGGAGGTCCAGCAGATGGGGCTGGAAATAGCGACGATCGCCCCTAGCCACGGCGTGGTCTGGCGGGAGAACCCGATGCAGATTGTGGAGCAGTACGTCCGCTGGGCGCGTGGCGAGGCCGGGCCAAAGGCCCTGGTCGTTTACGAGACGATGTGGGGCTCCACCGCCGAGATGGCCCACGCGATTGCCGAGGGCATCGCCACTGCGGGCGTGGAGGTGCGTGTGCTACCGGTCCCCCAGACCGACCCCACAACGGTGGTGGGGGAACTGCTGGAGGCGAAAGGCATTGTGGTCGGCTCACCCACCCATAACCGCCGGATGCTGCTGAACGTGGCGGCGCTGATAGAGGACCTGGTGGGTCTGCGGCCGGTGAACAAAATCGGCGCAGCCTTCGGCTCCCACGGCTGGTCCGGCGGCGCAGTGCCGCTGATAGAGAAGGGGCTGAAAGAGGCCGGGATTGAGGTCGTCCAGGAGGGACTGGCACTGGCCTGGCGGCCAACCCCCGAGGAGCGGGCCCAGGCCATCGCCTGGGGCCGGGCGTTCGGGGAGCGAATCCGGGAGACCGTTCCCGGGAGGGTAGAGGGGAGGAGGTAGCCCATGCGACCGACGGAAACCCTGATGCATGAACACCAGATCATCCTGACCGTTCTGGATGCTGCCGCGCGGGAGGTGCAGCGGATTCAGGAGACCGGGGAGGTGCGAGTGGAGCGGCTGGAGCAGATGGTGGACTTTTTCCGCAATTTCGCCGACCGCTGCCACCACGCCAAAGAGGAGAAATGGCTCTTTGTGCGGATGGAGGAGCGGGGGATGCCCCGGGAGGCTGGTCCGATCGGAGTGATGCTCTACGAACACGACCTGGGGCGGGGGTACGTGCGCGCGGTGGCGGATGCGCTCCCCCGCGCGGAGAACGACCCGGCCGCGCGGCAGACCGTCCGGGAAAACCTCGCCCAGTACATCCAGTTACTGCGGGACCACATCCATAAGGAGGACCACATCCTCTACCCAATGGCAGATGGTTTGCTTCTGCCCGAGGACCAGCGGGCGCTGGAGGAAGCCTTTGAGCGGGTGGAGCGGGAGGAGATCGGCGAGGGGGTCCACGAAAAGTACCACGAACTGGCCCACCGGCTGGCGGAGGGGTGAAATAGAGTTACCAGATAACTCGCAGGCCAGGACCCTGTTCCAGGGCGCGGTCCCGGGTGATGAGAGGTACGCCCAGCGCAAGGGCTGTGGCTGCAATGATGCGGTCTGGCATATCTGGAGCCAGGTAACGGGGTACCCGGCTCAACGCTTCTACGACAGACCAGGTCAAATCGGTGACAATGAAGCCGCCGCTGCTTCCACGCAACTCTTCGCTCAGCATCGTCTGGAACTCGGTGGGAATCCGCCCTTTCTCACAAAGATAGACAATTTCCACAAGACAGATGGTTGGGATATAGACAATGCCCTGGCCGTTCACGCATCTGTCAAAGAACCGACCTGCATCTGGGCCGAGGCGCGGGCTATCTTCCAGAAACCAGATCAGGCTGTGGGTATCCGTGACGGCGAAAGGCTTCATATTTCTCGCGGGAAACCGCCCCACATTTCCCGGCGGACTTCGGTAATCTCTTCTTCACGGAGATTCAAGCCACGCCACACCCCGCGCTTCAGACGAGAGGGGCGTGATTCCATTGCCCGGAACTCTTGTTCAATATGGGGCAACAGATGTTCTATCAGGCGCAGCTTTTCTATCGGAGGTAGCCGTTCTGCAAGGAGCA
>CALDFY010000143.1 GCA_937942115.1 uncultured Anaerolineae bacterium
GGCGTTCCACGCCGAGATGCGTCGGCGGGCACTGGATCAGGCGGGTCGGTTTTCCTGGGAGCAGACGGCCCGCCGTACTCTGGAGGCCTATCGGGAAATATCGTAACTACCTACGCCAGGGGCTAAAAGCCCAATGGCACTACCTTTTTCGGCGCGCTTGCCTCACCCCTCCCCTTCCCCCCTCCCCCAAGCGCAGCGATGGGGGAGGGGGGATAAAGGGGGGTGGGGGCAAATGTTCGCCCCATTGGGCGAAAAGCCCCTGGCTCCGATGCGAAGCCCCCTTCGGGGGCTTCCGGATAGCCCGTCAGGGCTTTGGTATCTGAGCCTGCCGCTTCGGCGGCGGGCGAAAGCGGGCATCCCAGCCATCAGGGTAGGTAGTTACTATTACACAAAGATATAGTGCCCTTGTGTCTCCGTGTGAAAGAATCGGGTTGCAGGGGGGTCAAGATATGTTATAATTTCCTTAACTGATGCCCCCTTCACCAACTGCCTGCGGGGGTGTGAGCGTCCTCGGCAATGGGATCGGCCAGAAAAACTGCCCCGAAGGGCAAAGGCAAAGGGAAAGGGAAGAAAAAACGGCCCGAGCGCGCCCCGGAGCCCCGGGTCCGGCTGAGCCGGGATGCCCAACTGGATATTCTGGGCTACTCGCTCCTGGTCGTCGCCGCGCTGACGGTGCTGGCGCTGTTCTCCGCCCAGCGAGGCGCCCTCCTGGGACTCTGGGTTCAACTCCTGGGCCGCACCTTCGGCTGGGGGGTCTACTTCGTGCCCCTCTTCATGGGCGCGGTAGGGCTCTACCTGGTCCTCCGCCGCTTTGGCGACCGCGCCCCGCGCCCGGAGCCGGAGCAGGTCGCGGGAACCCTGATGCTCTTCGTGGCCTTCCTGGTCACTGCCCATTTTCTGGGCCTCTGGCTGACCCGCCTCCCCCCTCAGGCACTGGCAGACCAGGGCTACGGTGGGGGGCATCTCGGTCGGTACCTGGCAACCTACCTGGTGGAGGGAATGGGCGGCGCCGGCGCCGCGCTGGTGCTCCTGGTCACCTGGATGCTGGGCGTTTTCTTTGTACTGGGGGTCTCTCCGGCGGAGATGGTCCGGGCCGGAGCCTCGTGGCTTCAGCACCAGCGGGAGCGGCCCCCCCGTCCTCCCGCCCCCTCCTCTGTCGCACCGACCCGACCGGCCGCGCCGGCGGTTCGGGAACCCCCAGCCGCCCCGGCCCCCCGCCCGGCGACAGCCCCCCGTCCGGCACCGGCCGGCCCTCCGGCCCCTGCCGGGCCTCTGCCCCCGCGCGTCCTCGGCGGCGGTGGTCTCTGGCAACTCCCCCCCATAGACCAGATTCTGGAGCCGGGGAGCGAGCAGGACATCAACCAGGAAGTGATCCGGCAACAGGTGCGGATTATTGAGGAGACCCTGGCCAGTCTGGGGGCGCCCGTCAAAGTAAAAGAAATTAACCGGGGGCCGGTCGTCACCCAGTTCGGCGTGGAGCCGCTCTTTGTGGCCAACAGTCGGGGCAAGGAGACGCGGGTCAAGGTCGCCAAAATCGCCAGTCTGGCCGACGACCTGGCGCTGGCCCTATCGGCCCGCTCCATCCGCATCCAGGCTCCCGTCCCTAACAAGGGGCTGGTAGGGATTGAGGTGCCCAACGAAGAGGTCGCGCTGGTCGCCCTGCGGGACATCATAGAGAGCGAGGCGTGGGAACGGGTCTCCTCCCCGCTCCGGCTGGCGCTGGGCCAGGACGTCTCCGGCGCGCCGTATGTGACCGACCTGCGCGCCATGCCCCACCTGCTCATCGCCGGAACCACCGGGTCCGGCAAATCGGTCTGCATCAACGCGATTCTGACCGCGCTGCTGCTCCAGAACACCCCGGACGACCTGAAATTGTTGCTGGTGGACCCCAAGCGGGTGGAGTTGACGCCGTACAATGGCATCCCTCATCTGCTGGTGCCGGTGGTGGTGGATATGGAGCGGGTCGTCGGCGCGCTGGGCTGGGTCCTGCGGGAGATGGACGGCCGGTATCGCCAGTTCGCCGCCGTCGGCGCGCGGGACATCGTGGACTACAACGAACGGGTGGTTCCCGCCCATCCGGACCTGAAGCGGCTGCCGTACATCGTGGTGGTGGTGGACGAGTTGGCCGACCTGATGATGCTGGCCCCCCAGGAGACGGAGAAGGCCATCTGCCGCCTGGCGCAGATGGCCCGGGCGACGGGCATCCACCTGATGATCGCCACCCAGCGCCCCAGCGTGGATGTGGTGACCGGTCTCATTAAGGCCAACTTTCCGGCCCGCATCGCCTTCGCCGTTGCCTCGTCGGTGGACTCGCGGGTCATCCTGGATATGCCGGGGGCCGAGCGGCTGCTGGGGCGAGGGGACATGCTCTTCATGCCCCCCGATTCGCCCCAGCCCATCCGGCTGCAGGGCGCCTTCGTCTCCGATGCCGAGTTGCAGCGGCTCATCGGGTACTGGAAAGGGGTCGCGCCACCGCCACCGCCCGCACCGACGCCGGCGGGGCCCGCCGAAGGGGCGCGACCGGTCCAGTTGCCCCTCCGGCCCGACCTGGCCCCCCCGCCCGCCCTCTTTGAGGACGACCTGATCCCCGACGCGGTGGCCGTCCTGCTGGCGGAGAACCGGGCCTCAGTCTCCCTCCTGCAGCGCCGGTTGCGCATCGGGTACACCCGCTCCGCCCGCATCATTGAATTGCTGGAGGAGAAGGGGATTGTAGGCCCCCCTCAGCCCGGCACCCAGTTCCGGGAGGTGAACCGCGCCGTCGCCGAGGCATTGCTCCGTCAGGCGGGGTGGACCGACCGTCAATGACAAAAACCGCCCTGATAGCCCCGAAGGGGCTTTACAGAATGAGCCCGACGCTTGAGCGTCGGGCGATAGCCTGAGAAACCGATGAACCTCCGGGTATACAAAGAGTCCTTCTCCGAACATCAGGTGTACCGCTACCGGATCACCGATGAGGCTGACCGGACACTGTACCTGGCCGAACCGACGGGTTTCTTCCTCCCCAACCCGACCCGGGAGATCACCCTTCTGGGTCCGGACCGGGAGCCGGTGGGTCGGGTAGAACCGCCGGACCCCTCCCGCTGGCCCTGGGGCGGGGAGTACACGGTCGTCCTGGAGGGCCGGGAAACTCCGCTGGCGGTGGTCACGGAACAGTGGGAACTGGTGGATATGCTTCTCCTGCGGTTACCCCGCTATCGGTTTCAGTGGGAAGGGGCTTCATACATCGCTCGGGGAAGCCGGTTTGGCGAACAGTTCTACAAAATCTTCCCTTATACTCCAGAAACCGAGGGAGAGGCGGAAAGCGCGGGAGCCGATACCGGTACAGTAGATGTGGCCGAACTGGATATGGCCCGGCTGGAGGAGGTGGCGGAGAACGAGGAGCACCGGTGGGGAGAACCAGTGGGCCTCATCCAGCGTCCTTCCCGGGGCCCTCATTATCAGGTTGAAGTGGGGGCCTCCCCTCTTCAGGAGGCCACAATCTTGCTGGGAGTTCTGGTTATTCTGGCTGATCTGCACTTGCAGGATCGGGAGGAGGGTGGGTTGACCGTTGTGTAAGGGCGGGGAAAGGACGGCGGGCAAGATGCGCTTGGCAATTGCTACGCCCCGTCCCGACATCGCTCCCTACGTCGCTCTGGCCCGGGACTACGGCGTCGGTATAGAGATTCAGGCCTACGGGTATGACCCCGGCCTGCTGGATGGCGACTGGTCATCGCTGGTGGCGCAACATCGGCGCCTGTTGAAAGGATTTGAGGGTGAAATTGCCCTTCATGGGGCCTTCTACGATATGAGCAGCGCCAGTGAGGACCCGCAAATCGTCCGCGTCACCCGGGAGCGCTACCTCCTGAATCTCCGGATCGCGGCCGAGTTGGGCGCCCGAAATGTCGTCTTCCACACGAATTATCTCCCCTGGATTCGGAATGCCCGGTACCTGCGCCGATGGACGCAGCGGCAGGTGGAATTCTGGACCGAGATGGGCGCAGAGGCCCAGCGGCTGGGGTTGATGGTGGCGCTGGAGAATATGTGGGAGCCCAGCCCCGATCTGATCGGCCGCATTCTGGATTGGGTGGGGCTGCCTTCGGTCCGGGCCTGCCTGGATGTCGGGCATGCGGTTCTGTATTCCGACTCCGTCCCGCTTACAGGTTGGTTGGTCCGGCTGAAGGAATTCGTGGTCCACTGTCACATCAACAATCACCGGGGGGTAGGGGACGAGCATCTGCCCCTGGACGCGCCGGGGGGCGTGATAGATTACTCTCTCATCCTCCCGCTCCTGGGAAACCTCCCTGCACCCCCGTTAATCTCCCTGGAGATGGAGAGCCTGGATGACCTGGAGCGAAGCCTGCGGTTCGTTATGGAGGTCCTATGAAAGGCGTCATCACCATCGCCGGCTACGGCACCCGATTCCTGCCGGCTTCTAAGGCGTTGCCGAAGGAGATGATCCCCATCGCGGGCATCCCGCTGATTCAGTATCACGTAGAATCGCTGGTGGCGTCGGGGATCACGGACATCATCATCGTCGTCCGGGGGGGAAGTGAGGTGGTGGAGCGGCACTTCGCCCCCGCGCCGGACCTGGAACGCCACCTGGAAGTGACGGGCAAGCGGGCCTTGCTGGAAGAAGTACGGCGCATTTCCCGCCTGGCCCACATCGTCTTCGTCCGCCAGCCGGAGACCCTCCCCTACGGCAACGCCTCCCCTGCGCTGGCGGCCCGCCCCTGGCTCACGCCGGGAGAGCCGTTCTACTACATGTTCGGCGACGACATCATCCTGGCCGACGTGCCGGTGCCCCGGCAGTTGCTTCAGGCCTATGAGCGGTACCGTCCGGCGGCCGTCCTGGCGACCCAGCAGGTCCCGGATGAAGAGACCCGCCTCTACGGTTGTATGGAGTTCAAGCCCGGGACGACCCACGTCCTGGCCCGCATTGTGGAGAAGCCGGAGCCGGGCACGGCGCCTTCCAACTGGGTGCAGGTGGGCCATTTCATCTTCACGCCGGAGATTTTTGACGTTCTGGACCCCCGGCAGACGGGCAAGGGCGGCGAACTGTGGATGGCGGACGCGGTGGACCGGCTGGCGGCGCGAGCGACGGTCATCGCGCAGCCGATAGAGGGGATGTGGCTGGCGGCCGGAGACCCGCTGCGCCACCTGAAGGCTTCCATCCAGGTCGCCCTGCGGCGGCCGGACATGCGGGAGGAACTGATAGCGTATCTCCGGTCGCTGGATTTCAGCGCTGAGTGGTAACTACCTACGCCGGGGGCTAAAAGCCCAATGGCCCTCACTTTTTCGGCGCGCTGGCCTCACCCCTCCCCCCGCATATGCGTTAACTTAAAGGGGCTGCGCCAGTTGGGTCGCTGCCTCGGGCGCTGACTGAAGCCAGCCTCTTTGGGCCTTCGGCCGGGTCCCTTCACTTCGTTCGCA
>CALDFY010000144.1 GCA_937942115.1 uncultured Anaerolineae bacterium
CTCACCTCCCCGGCGCGCTCCAGCGAGGAGAGGGCGGCCAGGACGGTGGCGCGGGCCAGGAAGAAGGCGGTGGCGGTGGTCAGGCGCAGGCCGTAGGAGTCGGCAACATACCGGACCAGCGCGTCGGTGTCGGCGGGTTCGGCCAGGGCCTCCCGAACCCACGCCCGGATTTCCTCCAGGCGGGCCCGGTTGGCGGCGCAGATCGCCCGGATTTCGTCCCCGGCGGCGTAAGCGGGGCCGTGGCCGGGGGCGAAGCGGGCATAGGGCATCTCCGGCAGGCGCGCCAGCGTCTCCAGCGCGGCGTCCATATCGGCGCAGAAGATGACCCGGTGCTTCTCCAGCGTCTCCGCCGGGAAGACGGCGTCGGCGCAGAAGAGGACGTCGTCCACGGCAACGCCCACCTGGTTGAGGGCGTGGCCCGGCAGCGGCACCACCTCCACCCGGAACGGCCCTACCTCCAGCGGCCCCGCGTCCACGACGCGGGCAACCTGGCAGGGCGGGGCCATGGTGAACTTCTGGCGCAGTTCCCGGATGGGCGCCGCGCCGCCGAAGAGAAACAGCGGCTCCATGACGGGGTTCTCCATCATCGCCGCCTCCAGCGCAGGGGCGTAGAGGGGGACCCCCAGCCGCCGCTGGAGGAAGTGGGCGCCGCCGTGATGGTCGGCATGGGCGTGGGTGAGGAAGACGGCCTCCAGTTGGACCCCCTCCCCTTCGGCGAAGCGGAGGGCCCGCCGGGCCGCGTCCTCGTCCAGACCGGCGTCTATCAGCAATCCCCTCCCCTCCCGGACGACCAGCCCCATATTGGAGCCGCCCTGGAGGTGGAAAATGCCCGAGGCCAGTTCTACGACGTTCATCTGCCCTCCACAAAGGTCAGCCAGCCGAAGCGGTCCGCTTTCCGGCCGGTCACGATGCCAAAGAACTCTTCCTGCAGACGGGCCGTGATTGGCCCCCGTTCCCCATTTCCGACCAGAATCCCGTCCACGCTCCGGACAGGGGTGATCTCGGCGGCGGTCCCGGTCAGGAACATCTCGTCGGCCAGGTAGAGCATCTCGCGGGCAATGGGCTCCTCCCGCACCTCGTATCCCAGGTCGCGGGCCAGTTGGAAGACGAACCCGCGCGTGATGCCGGGCAGGATGGAGGCATAGAGAGGGGGAGTATAGAGCACGCCGTCCCGGACCACGAAGATGTTTTCCCCGCTCCCCTCGCTGACGTACCCGTCCACGCTGAGGGCCAGCCCCTCGGCAGCTCCCCGGTCGTGGGCCTCCATCGCGATCAGTTGGGAGTTGATGTACTGCCCGCCAATCTTGGCCATCGCCGGGAAGGTGTTGGGCGCCATCCGCTGCCAGGAAGAAACGATAACGTCAATCCCTTGCCGCAGGCCCTCTTCTCCCAGGTACTTCCCCATTTCCACCGTGGCGATAATGACCTCAGTGGGGCACTCGCGGCCGTCCAGGGCCAGCGTCCCCATCCCCCGGAAGACCAGGGGACGGATGTAGCAATCCCGAAGGCCGTTGACCCGGACGGTATCCAGGATGGCTTGAGCGATCTCCTCCGGCGAGAACGGGACGGCGAGGCGGTAGATTTTACAGGACGCGAAGAGACGGTCCACGTGAGGCCGCAGGCCCAGGATGGCAGGACCGTGCGGAGTTCCGTAGGCCCGGATGCCCTCAAAGACGCTGGAGCCGTAGTGAAGGGCATGGGTCAGCACGTGCACGCGCGCTTCTTCCCACGGGACCAACTTCCCGTTGTGCCAGATGTACGGTGTTGGCTGGATGCCCATTCTTCTCCTCCTGGAATGAAAATGCCCCTTCGTCCAGGGACGAAGGGGCACGCTCCGCGGTACCACCCTGGTTGGAGACGCGCTTTCCGGCGAAACGGCACTCCGCTACGCTTCGTGCCTGACTACGAACGGACGGCACTCCGCTACGCTTCGTGCCTCACTACGAACGGACCGTGCCTCACTACGAACGGCGCGTCTCCCGCTCTCGGCCCGATAACGGGGGCCACCCGTCGCCGACTACTGGGGAATCCCGTTCGCCGACGCGGCTCCCAGGCGAGTTCGGCCTTTTACGGCGCTCCCGGTGGCGCCAGATGTCGGGCTTCCACCGTCCCCGACTCGCTGCCGGGATGGCCTACTACTCCTGTTCGCAGCCTGTGGGGGATCGGAAAATCAAAGGTGCAGGGGACTTTCAGCCTCACCTCTCTCCCGAGCGTCGCCGCTGGGGGTGGGGTGAGGAGGAATCAGAAAACGGCTACAGGCCCTCAGTATAGAACCTTTTGTGGTTTCATATTTTATCGCAATTTGGGCAGATGTCAAATCGGCCGGCTCACCGACGCTCATCGCGCTGCTTCGCTCTCGCTTTGGTGACGGGGTCGTAAACGATGAAAAACGCCATTCCCGCCAGGGCAATCCAGCCGGTCCAGTCGCCCAGGCGGACGGCCAGGGAGTCGCCCGTGCCCAGGGGGACGTCGGCGACCAGGGCCTGACCGGTCCGGTCGCCGCCGAGGGTGAGCGCGGCCGCGATGATGCGCCCGTACGGGTCCACGATGACCGAATCGTTGCCGCTGTTGTCGGCCTTGACCATGCTCACCCGGTTCTCCACCGCGCGGAAGACCAGGTGGGTGTAGTGCTTCGCGCCGATCGCGGGCCAGTCGTGGGAGGGGACCAGGATCAGTTGCGCGCCGTGGCGGGTCATTTTACGGGCCGTGTCGGTAAAGTCCAGGTCGTAGCAGATGATGGTGCCGAGGCGGCCCAGGGGCGTGTCGTACACCGGATAGGTCCCGCGCGTCAGGCTCGTCTCCCCGGCGAAGGTGACGGGATGGTCCTTGCCGTAGACGCCCAGGAACCGGCCGTCCGGCGTCAGGACGGTGGCCTCGTTCCGCCAGGCCCGCTCGGTCACCTGGACCACGTAGCCCAGGACCAGGTGGGCGTCGGTCTCGGCGGCCAATTGGCGGAAGTGGTCGGTTTTCGTCACCTGCGGGTCACCCTGGATGGCAATTTCCGGCCAAACGATGATGCGAGCGCCGTCTTGAGCCGCCCGGCGGGTGAGTTCGCTGAACCGGTCCACCGCGCTCCAAGGGGGCACGCCCGCGTCGTAGTGCAGCGCGGCGGCGCGGACGGTGGGGGTTGTTGGGGTGCGGAAAAGGGCCAGGCTGAGGCCGGTCCAGGCGACCAGCGCGGCCAGTACACCCAGAATCCAGCGGCGCACCGAACGCCCGGCCAGGGGCGGAATGTCCGGGTCCAGTTTCCAGCGCCGGTCAACGAGAAAGAGCACGCCCAGGGCCAGCCCGAAGTTGATGGACATGATGAGCAGTCCCAGGCCGAAGATGCTGAAGACGCTCACCGGCTGGATCAGCCAGGGTTGCCCGTAGAGGGTGTTGGCGACGAATCCCCACGTGCCCATAATCGGGATGAAGCTGCGAATCATCTCAAAGCCCACCCAGTTAAGCGCGCCGTAGGGGACGAACCAGCGGTAACCGGTGCGTTCGTGGAAGGCGCGCACGCCGCTATCGGCCAGGTAACTGATGCCGGCGATCAGCAGCGGCAGCCAGGTCATATAGAGGCCGCTGCCGGCGAAGATGGGCGTCAGGTAGCCGCCCAGCCAGCCGCCGACCGCGATGGCGGAGGCCAGGCTGGAGATTTTGGGCGGCAGAACCCGGAACTGGGCCAGGAGCATCGGGATGAACGCCACCCAGATGAGCGGCCAGAGGCTGTGGGGCGGGAAGAAGAGGGTCAGCAGGATGGCGCTGAGGGCGGAGAGGAGGATGCCAACGCCGAGGCGAAGCCAGAAGGTTTTGGGGGAAGGGGGCATTTCTTGCTCCTTTCCTGGTCAGGGTAGGGGGGCGTCCATACTATGCGGTTGAGCCGGTTCTTCCGGGGCACCCCGGGGCGCCCCGGCGACATGGACCGGACCTGAAAACTTCTATGACAAAGTTCCTCGCTGGTCTGAAAAATCTGGAAGAGGAGTAAAGATGTTC
>CALDFY010000145.1 GCA_937942115.1 uncultured Anaerolineae bacterium
GCGCAGGCGGAAGTGGCCCGGCGCTACCTCCTCGCCGCCCACCAGATGCCAGGTCAGCCCCGCCCGCCTCCCCGCCGGCCCTCGGGCCTCGTCCACCACCACAATGGGGCCCCCGTTGTGGTAGAAATAAATCCACCGGTCGTGCTGCCAGCCCCGCCAGCCAGCCAGCCGAATGTGGGCCCAGTCCTTCTCCGGGCCCGTCTCAAAGGCCACCACCTCAGCATAGTACGGCGGGTCCTGGGCCCAGGGGCCACCGACGCCGGTCAGACCGTAGAGTACAGCGGCCATCCCCGTCTTCCCCACCACCAGGCCGTTCAGGTTTTCGCGCGGGACGCGCTTATCCCGAAACAGGCTCCGCCCCACCGGTAGCCAGGCAAAGGGCTTCCCATCCAGAACATCGGCGACCAGGGCACCATCCCAATAAATCAGCGTCACCGTGCCCGTTGCCTTATAGCGATGCCAGCCGGCGAAGCGCAGGTTCACCAGCAGGTACTTCGCCTCCTCTCCCCAGCCGTCCCGAAAGACGATTTTATCCGGCGCCAGCGGACCTTTCCGGTTGGGCAGCCCCGAATCGCCGTAAAGGAGACAGGAACCCTCGGTAGGGGAATGTCCCTCCAGCAGGAGAGGCGACTCCACCCCCGGCTGGGCGAAAAGATAGCCTCCTCTCTGCTCCAGCGCCTCCACCGCCCGGCCCGCCAGCCAGATGTACCGGGGGTCCCGGAAGAGCGTTGCCCCCAGGTAGGCGATGCCGGCCAGGGAGCCCTGTCCGGGATGATTATACCGCAAAGGTGCCCCATCGGGCAAGGCCTGGAGCAGCAGCCACTCCAGCGAACGGCGCGCGTTCTCCTGAGGAAACTCGCCGGTATACAGGGACTGGAAATAGGCGTTGATGATCCACTCTGGCTGGTAGACAATCGCGTCGTCGGTCACGCGGAAGCGCTCCTGCCACCCCCGTCGGTTGCGAGCGAGATACGCCCGGTTGGCCGCAGAGCGTTTCGGGTCGGCCAGGCCTTCGGCCTCCAGCAAGGACAGCAACCCGGCTCCGTTTTCCTGGTTCTCGTACGGCCCCTCCGGCCATTTGGAGAAGGCCAGCGCGTACATCAGGTCCACCCACTCCACCGTCAACGCCCGACGGTTGATCGCCGCAAACCATTCCCGGATTCGGGCCGTCTCCTCTTCAGAGAAGAGACCCGGGAAGCGATCCCGCACGCGCGGGTAGTAATAGGCCCGCAGGGCGGCCTCAAACTGGACCGACTTGACGCTGTGGGCCGGGCCGGTGTAGCGCCCTTCGGCCACCTCCGCCAGGAGCGCTTCCCGAAACTGCTCCGCCCAGCGCCGCTCCCCCGTCCCCAGGGCCAGCATCCCGTACTCCGGCGGCCCCTTGCGGGGATTGGCCTCCACCCGCGCCAGAATCCGCAAAAAGACGTCCCGCCCATCGTAGGTCTGGGGGTCTGGCGAGACCTGGCCGCAGAGGAAGGGAGATTGCTCCGAAACTCCCGGATACGTCGGGGCAACGGGCGGGTAGAAACTGTGGCGGTAGGCCCAGACCGTACCGTTCAGTCCGCCGAAAGCCAGAAACAGGAAGACCCACCCGACTGCCCGGCGGTCCAGGCGGACGCCCCAGGGGACGCGGACCTCCGTCTGTCGGGCCACGAAGCGATACCCACCCAGAAGCAGGAGCCAGAAGAGGGCCAGGGCGACCGCCTCCAGCGCGACGAAGAACTCTTCGTCAGCAAAACGGGATTCCAGTTGTGAAAGTGCCACAGGAAACGCGCCGGCGCTGAGGGCCAGCAGCACCCGCCAGAGCCAGCGCCGGAGCCAGGAGCGGACGCCGGCCAGAATCTCTTCCAGGCCAAGCAGGAGAACCCAGGCGATACCCGTCAGGGCCCAGGCGGCCCATGCGGCCTCGGTTAGGCTATAGGCCAGCCCGGCTCCGGCGCCCAGACCCAGCCACAGCAGCCCCGGCCACACCCAACGCGCCCCCTGGGCAGAATGGGGTCGGGTCAGGGTAGCAACAACCAGTATTCCGGCGGCGAATCCCCACCGGGCTGCCAGCGCGATCCAGGAGAACGGCGCGCCCGCCAGCAGGCACACGCCTTCCAGAAAGAGGACGGGGATAACTCCTGCTGCTCCGCTCAGGAGCAAGGGCTTCACCCATGCGTATGGGACCCTCACGGAGCGGTCCCTCCGCAGGTCTCGGGGTTCAGCGCCAAGACCCAGACCCGGTCCTGGCGGTAGACCGGTCGGAAGACCGGGGAAGCGAGCAGGTCATCCGGTGCGAACAGTTGTACCGCCCCGGCTCCCACTTTCCCCTGTCCCTGCCCGATGTAGACGTGAGTGATGCCCCACTCGCACAGTCGGGAGAGGCCTTCGGGAGAAGCGGGCGAATGCTCCTCCAGGTGGGCCACCAGGTCTACGACCCGCTGAGAGTACCCAGGCTCTGCCGGAGTCTCGTTCAACAGCGCGTACTGGGGCGGCATCGTGTTAGCCCGTCGGGCCAGGAGCGGAATCCACCACCCGGCGTCGGCACCGACGGCCGAACGGCCATTGTAGATGCGGAATCCCTCCACCAGGAAGCGGGCGTCGGTGGGAGTGTCTTTCCGAATCCATTCCATCGCCCGTATGTCCGGCCGGGTGACCATGATATGACGGGAATCCACAACGCGCATCTGCTTCGGAAGCCCTATCAGAGCCAGAGCCAGGAAGGCCAGCGAGGGTACACCGTAGCGCAGGCTGTTACTCTGCAACCCTACACGCCTGGCAGTCTGGGCAACCATTCCGGCGATTTCACCGAGCAGCCAGCCCACCACCAGCCCGACGGGGATGTAGAGGGCGATGAGAATGGCAAAGTTCTGCATCAGATTGACCCCTGGGAGCCGGATCAGCCGCCCGGCCACCAGGGAGGCCAGTCCTGCCACCCAGAGCGCACAGGCCGCGACGGTCCACCGTCTTCGCACCAGGCCCCAGAGCAGGGCCAGGAGCGCAGCCCCCAGCAG
Source organism: uncultured Anaerolineae bacterium (assembly GCA_937942115.1). Taxonomy (GTDB): domain Bacteria; phylum Chloroflexota; class Anaerolineae; order B4-G1; family DUEL01; genus SpSt-77. The sequence goes on from CALDFY010000145.1 coordinate 2,997, forward strand.
CGGCCGGGGGACGTACCAGGCCACATCCCGCCAGACCTGGTAGTCCGCCTGCACCCGCTCCAGTTCCGAAGTGGTCGGGGTGGACGCCCCGGCCTCCAGCGCCCCGGCCAGCCGTCCACCGGCGACGTACGAACCCCAGGGGAGCACCACCAACACGGCCATTCCGGCGGCCAGAGCCATCCGGCCCGCCGCGCCCAGCCAGCGGTGCCCGTCCCGCCGCCAGGCAGGCACCCCCCAGCCAATCAGCCAGGCCAGGACAAAGGTGGCATAGTAGAACGGCATCCGATAGTAGTGAAGGGCCATCCCGCCCAGCGCCAGACCGGCCAGGATCAGCGCGCGCCAGGAGAGGTGTTTCCTGTCCACACTATCCCATAACAGCCAGAGGGCCACCGGCAGCACCGCTTGCCCGGCCAGTTGGGCAAAACGCCCCCAGTTGACGTAATAGGCCGGCATGGGGGAAAGAAGTCCGGCGATCATCACGGTGCCCACCCCGGCCCAGCGATTCCCGCCCGCCAGACGGACCGCCAGGGGATAGAGGGTCAGCACGGCCAGCCCGTTCACCAATTGGCCGGTCAGCAGCGTGGCCCGGGCGGCGTCCATTCCGGTTGCCCAGGAGAGAAGGGCCGTCGCAGCAGGGAAACCAAAGTGGACGGTGAGCCCCCGGTAGGGCGCATACGGCTCCCACGAATCAAACAGCCCGCCGTGGTCCACCAGCAACTGGGCGATGACCGCGTGCTGGTACGAATCCCCCCACATCGGGGCGTCCAGCGTGCGCACCACCAGCAGCCGCACGCCGAAGACCAGAACCAGGATGAAGATGAAGGCCAGGTCGGGCCAGAGGGCCTCGGAGCGGGCCCAGGCCCGCAGGGCTTCCCATCCCTGCCGGGGCCGCCAGCGCCGGTGCCGCCAGGCCAGCGCGACCAGCCCCAGGACGACGGGCCCCCAGGCGTAGAGCGGCCCCAGGTGCAATCCCACCAGGTCGGTCCAGAGGAAGAGCAGGGGGTAGAGGGCCAGGCTCAGCCCGGCCGCCAACCCCATCCAGGCAGGCCAGCCCCCGCCCTCACCCCCTCCTCCGCCGCCTCCGGCGGCTTCCCCCTCCCCCTCTCCCGCTCTGCGGGAGAGGGGGGCAGGGGGGTGGGGGTGAGGGAGCATTGCATACCCCGGCACCAGATACAACAGCGCCGCCACCGCCAGTAGTCCCAGCCCTTCCAGCGCGGCCCGCCCCAGTTCCAGCGCCATCCCCCACGGATCATACGTCAGCCGGAAGGCCAGTTGCGCATCCAGCGGCTCGTGATCCCGATAAGCAGCGCCGTCCAGATACGCCTCGCCCGATGCCGCGCCTACCCGCACCGCGCCCGTCCCCTCCAGTTCCAGAAAGGCGTAGCGGTAGGCACCGTGGGAACGATTGTCTGGCGAAAAGGAGAACCGATAGAAGCCGGGAGCCGTCACGCCGTCCAGCGAAAGCGCCGATACGGCCAGGTCGGCGGTGGATTGAGGGTCGGCGCGCAGGTGGAGCCGGAGACGGCCGGTCGTTCCCGGCTCCGGCTCCAGCCAGACCTCCACCCCGTTCAGCCCGCCGTGGCGGGCCACAAAGGTCTGGCCGACGGGGTGGCCGGGCTCCAGAACGACGGCCGCCTCGGGGACAATGGCCGTCTGGTCCCGGTCCACAAAGGGAGAGCAGCCGGTCAGGAACAGCAGCACGGCGAGGGCGAGCACCCTCGCGGCCCACCGGCGACAACGGTCAGGAAGAGAACAGGACAATCCCTCCCTCCGTCATCCGGGCAATCTGGCTTTCCAACCGACGGTACTCCTCCTCCGAATAGACATGGGGCTCCAGGGCGGGGACGTTCATCGTTTTCTTCACAACGGCAAAAGCGTCCTCCCGGGACGCCCCCCGGTAAACTACCAGCAGGTCTATGTCGCTGGCGACGGTGAAATTCCCCCGCGCCCACGAGCCGAACAGAACCACCCGCAGGAGCGGGAGAACGCCCTTCAGGGCTTCCAGCCGCTCCGTCAGATGCTGGAGTAATTCGGCCTGGTCAAACCTGGGAAAGAAGACGCGCACAGAACTCAACGATCTCCTCGGCGTACCCAATCAGACGGGTTGCTTCTCGTTCAGTATAGCGGGCCCGAGGCGAGCCTGACGGGTGGGCGTTTGGATAGCGGGTCGGAATATAGGCCTTGTCCAGTTCCAGCGCCCCATCTATCAGCGTCGGCGCAACCGGAAACCGTTTTCCCAACTCCTGCAGCAGGTCGGCAACGGAGTGGCCCCAGGCCTCAGCGCCCATTTTCTGAAACACGGCTTTCGCCGCCTTTTCGGCGGCCTGCTGAGCGGAAAAGCAGGCCCAATCGTAGAACCCCCGCTCCCGGTCGCTGCGGGCGTGCTCCAGGTCCCCCATCGCCTGATCCATCCAGTCCCGGCTCCGCTCCACCGTAGTCTCTCCTGGCCGCCCTTGATCATCAAGCAGTAACGATTCGGCCTTCCACCCCACCCCCAGCGGCTGCGCTGCTCCCCCATCCTCTCTCCTGACCCTGTGGTCAGGAGAGGGGCCGGGGGTGAGATAAAGGGCCAGGGGAGGGACGAGGCCACGTCAACCATATCCGGCAGACTGGCTTTATTCTACTACGTCCCCCGATGTCTGTCAACCACGGACGACAGACCACCGACCACAGACCACCGAATGCGCCGATCTACCTACCAGTTTGAAAAACAGGACGCGGACGAGCGCGGAAAACGCGGAAAAATCTCCCTTTCGTTCTCACACCAAGACACAAAGGCACAAAGAAAATCAACATAAATCGTAATTACCTACGCCAGGGGCTAAAAGCCCAATGGCACTAACTTTTTCGGCGCGCTGGCCTCACCCCTCCCCCGGCCCCTCCCCTCTCCCAAACTTCGTTTGGGAGAGGGGTGCCTCCCCCATAAGCGTTAACTTAAGGCTGGCTTCGGCTCTCCGCGTCCCGCCGCCTCGGGCGCCGATTGGAAATCGGCCTCCCTGGACGCTTCGCGCCGGGCGTCAACCTGCGTTGACGCCCTTCTCAGGAGGTCGGCGAAGGCCGACCTTGTTGCGAACGAAGTGAAGGGACCCGGCCGAAGGCCC
>CALDFY010000146.1 GCA_937942115.1 uncultured Anaerolineae bacterium
GTCAACCTGGCCGCCTACCTGGCCCATTGGGGCCAGCGGGTCCTGCTGGTGGATATGGACCCCCAGGCCAACGCGACGGTCAGCCTGGGGGTGGACCGCGCCGCGCTTCCGGCGACGGTCTACGACGCCCTGGTGCGCGAAGTGCCGCTGGACAAAATCATCACCCTGACCCGCTGGATGCGGCTGGACCTGGTGCCCAGTTCGGCCCAACTGGCCGGCGCGACGGTGGAACTGATCCCCATGCTGGCCCGGGAGCGGCGGCTGGAAACCGCCCTCTCCGGCCTGGACGAACGGTACGACTACGTCCTGATAGATTGCCCCCCCAGTTTGGGCATCCTCACCGTCAACGCGCTGGTCGCGGCCCGAAGCGGCGTCATCATCCCCGTCCAGTGCGAGTACCTGGCCCTGGACGGACTCTCCCAACTGATGCGGACGCTGGACCTGGTCCGCCGGTCCCTGAACCCCCACCTGCGCCTGCGCGGCCTGGTGATGACCATGTTTGACTCCCGCACCCATCTCTCCCAGCAGGTGGTGGGGGAAGTGCGGCGGTATTTCGGCGACCGGGTCTTCCGGACGGTCATCCCGCGCAACGTCCGGCTGAGCGAGGCGCCCAGCCACGGGCTCCCTGTTATGGCCTACGCCCCCCGTTCTCCGGGCGACCTGGCCTACCGGGCCCTGGCGTGGGAACTGCTCAGCGGCGACGGACGGGCGCCGTCGGCGGAGGTGGAACGTGGCGGGTAAATTTGGCCTGGGCAGAGGACTGGAGGCGCTGATCCCGGTCGGAGAGGAGACAGCGGGCATCCTGGAGGTGCCGGTAGAGGACATCCGTCCCAATCCCCATCAGCCCCGGATGCTCATCCGGGACGACGAACTGGTGGAACTGGCCCTCTCCATCCAGACGCACGGCGTCCTCCAGCCCCTCATCGTCGTCCGGCAGGGGGACGGATACCAGTTGGTGGCGGGGGAGCGGCGCTGGCGGGCGGCCAAACTGGCCGGCCTGCCGACGGTGCCCGTCATCATCAAAGACCTGGCCCCCCAGCAGACGCTGGAACTGGCCCTGGTGGAGAACCTGCAGCGGAAGGACCTGAACCCGCTGGAGGAGGCGGCGGCCTACCGGCAACTGATAGAGGAATTCGGGCTGACCCACGAGGAGGTGGCCCGGCGGGTGGGCCGGAGCCGGGTCGCAATCACCAACACCCTGCGCTTGCTGAAGGCCACCGACGCGGTCAAGGAGGCACTGCTGAACGGCCGCATCGGGGAGGGGCACGCCCGCGCGCTCCTGGCCCTGGAGGACCCGGAAGCGCAGGTCGCCGCGCTGCGCACCGTCCTGCGCCAGGGCCTCACCGTCCGCCAGACGGAGGAACTGGTGGCGCGGATTCTGCAGACCCGGCCCCAGAGGCCAACCGCCCGCCCCGCCGCCCCCGAAGTCCAGGCCCTGGAGAACCGTTTCCGGCAGGCACTGGGAACGCGCGTTCAGGTCCGCCCGGGGAAGAAGGGCGGACGGATTATTATCTACTACTATTCGGAAGAGGAGTTGGAGGGGCTATACGAGCGGCTGGTGGCGCGGGATTAAGTCCGCGCTACAACGATACCACTTTCCCCGCCTGCATCATCGTCTCGGCGATGGTGTACATATTGGAGATTTCGCCGACGACAACTTTCTCCTTCAGGCCGTAGTACCCCAGGCAGGTGCCGCAGGCCAGAATCTGGACCCCCTGGGCCTCCAGGGTGCGCAAGTCCTCCAGCACCGGCGACCCCTCCACCACCAGTTTGACCCCACTGTTGAAGAGGATGATGACATCGGGCAGGGGGCTGACCTCGTTCAGGGTATGCAGGAAGCCCCGGATGAGGATTTGGCCCAACTCCTCGTGTTCCCCCCGTCCCATCAACTCCGAAGGGATCACCAGCACCAGTGGGCCGCCGGATGGGGCCGGCGCCGGAGCCGGGGCGGGCTGTGGGGCCGCTTCGCCCCGGACAATGCGCAGGTAAACCCCGTCCTCCCGCTCTTCGGCCTGCACGGTGTACCCGGCCTTCTCGGCCATGCGGGTGACGTTGTGGCGGGCGGTGTCGCTATCCACGATAGTCATCACGGTGTCGCTTTCCCGCAGCGCGTCGCGGGTCAACAGAACCGGTTGAGGGCAGGGAAGCCCCCGGGCGTCCACGATTTTCTCCATCGCCTCCTCCTGGGTTTGTAGTCAGCCACGAAGCGCAGCGGAGTGGCGTTTGTAGTCAGCCACGAAGCGCAGCGGAGTGGCGTTTGTAGTCAGCCACGAAGCGTAGCGGAGTGGCGTTCAGACGGCACTCCACTTCGTTCCGTGCCTGACTACGAACGGTTCAAACGGCACTTCGTAGGACGGCCTTTCTAGGCCGTCCGGACGGGCTGAAAGCCCGTCCTACAACGGAATATTGTTCACAGCCGCCTCACCCCCGGGCCAACTGGGCCACAGCCCGCAGCGCCGCGTCCACGTCCTCCTGCGTGTTGAAAGCCCCCAGCGCGAAGCGGACGGTCCCCGAGGGAAAAGTGCCGATGGTGCGGTGGGCCGCCGGCGCACAGTGGAGTCCCACCCGGCACATGATGCCGTACTCCTCGTCCAGCCGCATCCCCACCTCCGAGGGCTCCATCCCGGCGATGTTGAAGGAGACAACGGCCGTCCGCCGGCGCGCGTCCGCCGGCCCATAGACGGTCACTCCGGGGATTTCCCGCAGGCCGTCCGAGAGGCGCCCGCTCAGAGCGACCTCGTGGGCGCGGATGGCCTCCACGCCCTGCTCCAGCACCCAGCGGACCCCGGCCTCCAGCCCCGCCAGCCCCACCGCGTTGGGCGTCCCGCTCTCGCACATATCCGGCAGGAAGTCCGGCTGCTCCTCCCGCTCCGACCGGCTCCCCGTCCCGCCCCGGATGAGGGGCCGGAATTCCTCCAGCGGGACCCGCTCCCCGATAATCAGCCCCCCGGTGCCCGTCGGCCCGTAGAGGGACTTGTGCCCCGTGAAGGCCAGCAGGTCAATCCCGTCGGCCTGCATGTCTATAGGGACGGCGCCCCCGCTCTGCGCCGCGTCCACCACCAACAACGGGCCGTTTATCTGGCGAAGGGCCCGTCCCACCTCGGCCACCGGCAGGATGGTCCCTGTCACATTGGAGGCGTGGTTGAGGACGACCAGGCGGGTGTGGGGGCGGATGGCCGTCAGCACTGCCTGCGGGTCCAGCATCCCCTCCGGGGAGCAGGGCACGACGGTCACCTCCACCCCCTCCCGCTCCAGCGCCCGCAGGGGCCGCATCACCGAGTTGTGCTCCATGCTGGAGGTGACAACGTGGTCGCCCGGCCGCAGCAGGCCCCGCAGGGCCAGGTTGATCCCCTCCGTGGCGTTGAGGCCGAAGACCACCCGCAGCGGGTCGGGGGCGTTGAAGAGTTGGGCCACCGCCTCGCGCGCGGCGTAGACGATGCGCCCGGCCTCTACCGAGAGCCGGTGGCCGGAGCGGCCCGGATTGCCGCCCACCTCCGTCAAAAAATGGGCCATCGCCGCCAGGACCTGGGGCGGTTTGGGCCAGGACGTGGCCGCGTTGTCCAGGTAAATCATTTCGCCTCCATGCGCAAGATTAATCTCGCGCTACGACCTCAATCCCCGGCTCCCCCTCCAGCACCTCCCCGACCTCCCAGAAGGGCTGGTCCAGCGCCTGGCACGCTTCGGCGAAGCGGTCCATCTCGGCGGCAGGGATGGCGGCCAGAATCCCCCCGTTGGTCTGCGCGTCAAAGAGAAGCATCCGGACCTCCTCCGGGATGGACGGGTCAAAGGTCACCCACTGGCCGAAGTACATCTCGTTGGCCGCCGTCCCGCCGGGGAAGAGCCACAGGTCGGCCAGGGGACGGGCGACCTCCAGGATGGGGACCCGGTCGGCCCGGATTCGGAAACGGACCCTGGCCGCCAGGGCCATCTCCGTAGCGTGGCCCAGGAAGCCGAAGCCGGTGACGTCGGTGGCGCCCCGGGCGGAGGTGGCGTGGACGGCCCGGACCGCGTCCCGGTTCAGCCGGAGCATCCAGGGGACGGCCTGGGCCAGTACCTCCGGGGAGGCCTGTCCGGATTTGTAGGCAGTGGTGATGATGCCCGAGCCCAGGGGTTTGGTCAGGACCAGCCGCTCCCCCGGCCGCGCGCCGCCTTTCAGGAGCAGTCGCTCCGGAACCACCGTCCCGATGACGGCCAGGCCGTACTTGGGCTCCTTATCGTCCATCGTATGCCCGCCGGCGACGATGACCCCCGCCTCCCGGGCCTTCTCCATCCCGCCCCGGAAAATCTCGGCGGCAATCTCCGGGGGCATGTCCGAGGGGATCGCGGCCAGGTTGAGGGCCAGGAAGGGGGTTCCACCCATCGCGTAGACATCACTGATGGAGTTGGCGGCGGCGATGGCGCCGTAGGTGTAGGCGTCGTCCACCACCGGCGCGAAGAAATCCGCCGTGGCGACCAGCAGGGTGCCGTTCTCCATCCGGTAGACGGTGGCGTCGTCGGGCGAGCCGAGCCCCACGATGATGCGCTCGCTCTCCTCCAGCGAATCCAGCAGGGGGCGCAGGACCTGCGCCAGGGCCCCGGGGGCCAGTTTCCCCGCTCAACCCGCGCAGGAGGCAATCTGGGTCAGCCGGGTGAAGTCTCGTTTGGGCATGGGGTCTCCTTGCCCTCACCCCTCCCCCAACCCCCTCCCCCTCTCCCGCTTGCGGGAGAAGGGAAGGGGGCAGCCGCCGAAGGCGGCGGGGGAGGGGATGAGGGTCACTGCGTCAGCGTCAGTTTAAACTCATCCCCCACCGCTTCCACCTGCACCTGGAGGCCGGCTTTTGTGGCCGCCCGGCGCACGTTCTCGCGGGAGGTGACGGTATCCACCAGGACCTCAATGGGGAACTCCCCCTCCTCCATCGCCTGCCGGGCCAGGATGACCGGCTGGGGGCAGGAGAGGCCCCGCGCGTCTACGACTTTCGTCATAATCGCACCTCCTTGCGCTACTTTTCGCGCATCGTGATGCCCAGCACGATGCAGAAGACCAGCCCGATGATGACGGCGGCCTGTCCGTAGGGGCCGGGCCCGCCCACTGTGAGCACGCCCTCGGCCAGTTTGTCGGGGACGCCCGCCAGGGCCCAGTTGTGGGAGAAGCCGGCGCCGAAAATCATCCCCAGGACGAAGAGGCCGGCGTCGCCGTCCCCCTCACCAGAAAGGAAGAGTTGACGGCCTGGGCAGCCGCCCGCCAGGAGGAAGGCCAGTCCGGCCAGCGCCATCCCCAGGAAGTTCCAGATGTGGTTGGAATGGGCCACCGGCTGGGCCGCAAAGCCCAGTTTGAATTGCCCCAGGGCCAGGTTGGTGAGCAGCGCCACCACGAAGAGCGCGGCGACGCCGGTGAAGAGGTGAGTATCCCCCATCAGGATGACGTCCCGCCAGGCGCCCATCGTGCAGAAGCGGGTGCGCTGGGCCAGGAACCCGATGACCAGCCCCACGGCCAGGGAGATGAGGATGGGGGCGTGTTTGGAGCCGGGCCCTTCGGCGCTGAAGAAGATGGGGCCGTCTTTGGTGAACTGGGGACGGAAGATAAGGAGGAGCAGGAGGCCCAGCATAATGGCGGGCATGATCCAGCCCACGGGGGCCGGCGCCGGACGGCTGCGGCCCAGGGAATAGCCCCGCTTAAGGAAGACGACGCCGAGGGCGATCCCGGCGACCAGCCCGGCGGTGCCCACCAGGCCGTTCAGGTCCCCGCCCGCCAGCCGCAGGAGGGCGCGCCAGGGACAGCCCAGGAAGGTCAGGGCGCCGATCATGGCGAACATGCCCAGGAGGAAGCGGACGATGGGGGCGGAGCCGGCGCGGGGTTTGAACTCCCGGAAGAGGAGGGCGGCGATCAGGGAGCCCAGGACGAAGGCGATGATTTCGGGCCGGATATACTGGACGGTCGCGACCCGATGGAGGCCGAGGGCTCCGGCGATGTCCCGCTCAAAGCAGGCCACGCAGATGCCCATATTGGTGGGATTGCCGGCCTTCTGCAGGAGCGGGGCCAGGAGGCCGATGGCCGCCCCGGCCAGGAGGATGCCCCAGCGCGAGGCGAAGAAACGGGTGAGGCGTTCGGACATGGTGCGTACCTCCTTGAGATGGAATCTCCACGCGACCGGGCAGGGGCCCGGGCACGGCGTGGGCAATAGAAAGCCGCCGTCGGCCCACGCCGGCGGCGGCTTTCGGAGGCGCGCCCCATATCCGTCTCAGGGTGCGGCATCCCCGCCGCCCCCGGACGCAGGCCCAACGGTCTGCGGGCGCCAACCGGCGCCCCCATTATCCGATCAGGTGCGGCGGTGATACCAGAGGGTCATCTCCGACTCCTTCTTCCTCACCCCACCCCCAGCGGCGCCTCGGGCCGTGGCCCTTCGGCGTGGCCCTTCGCCGCTACCCCCTCCCGGAGGGGGCCCGAAGGGCCAGAGGGGGTGAGACTGATGGTTGTGTAAAAAGTATATCACAGGAAGGCAGAGAACGCAAGTCGCGGGCCGGCCCCCCTCAATCCTGGGCTCTCCTCTCCTTGCGTTCCCCCTGAAGCAGAAAAACCCCGGCCAGAATCAGTCCGCCGCCCAGCAGTTGGATGGACGTCATCCGCTCATCCAGGATGAGGTAGGCCATGATGCCGGTCATCACCGGCTCCAGGGTGACAACGATGTTGGCGACGGCCGCCGGGAGGTAGGCCAGGCTGACCGTATACAGGCCGTAGCCCCCGACCGTCGGTATCAGTGCCAGAGTGACCAGAAGGGCCCAGCCGCTCGCCAGGCTGCCCAGCCAGAAAAGGGTAGCCTGCCGCTGCAGGAAGAGCAGGAAAAAAGTCGCCATAGTGAACGCGCCAAAGGTGGCCGTCCAGGGGGAGATTGCCCGGCGGTGGGCCGCCTTGCCGAAGAGACTGTAAGCCGTGAACGCCAGCCCCCCGCTCAGCCCGACGACAATCCCCAGCGGATTCACGCTCCAGGCATCCCGATTGTAGGCGCCGGAGGTTAGAATACAGCCGATCAGACTCAGCACCAGGGCGACCACGCGCAGGGGCCCGAAGCGTTCGCCGAAGAGGGAGCGTTCCGCCAGGGCAGTGAAGGCGGGGGAACTGTAGACCAGTACGGTCGCCACCGCCGCGCCGTTGAGCGCTACCGACGTGGTCCACAGGGCGTTGAAGACGGCCAGAGTCAAGCCGTACGCGGCGAAAAACATCAGGTTGCGCCGGGGCTCGGGGACGCGGAGCAGAGAAGGCCGGAGCAGGCCCAGGCCCAGCGCCAGCCCCAGGGCGACGAAGAGGTCTCGCCAGAAGGCCAGCACCAGGGGCGGCAACCGGTAATGGGTGCTCAGATGGGCGATAAAGATGGCCGTCGTAGACCAGATAGCGGTCCCCGCCAGACAGATGAGCAGGCCACGGGTGAACGATGAACGGGGACGCATCGCGCCGTCCTTAATGAATCTCCAGCGGGAAACTCAACGCCCGGTCCGGCGGGGCCTCCGGCCCGGAGACCGGCATCCGTTCCCCGTCCGGAGCGTAGAGGCCCACGCGAATCCGATACCGACCGGGGGGCAGACCGGGCAGGGGATGGGGGTCGGTGACGATTTCGCCCGGAACCCAGATATGGGTGGGACGCGCGCCGCCCGCAGGCCAGCCGTCGTGCTGGGCGGCCAGGGGCGCGGGCGCATCCGGCGGCGTGATGTGGACGAAGACGGAGCGGGGAAGGTCATCCGTGAGGCCAGCCCGCCAGATGAGAGTAACGGTGAACGGCTCACCGGCCCGCACCTCCGGCGGGTCCAGACGGTACCCGACCAGGGTGGCAAACCCGGGCCCGAACTCCGCCCCTACCGGTTCATAGGGGACGGTCGGCTCCATAAACACCCGCTCCGTCCGGACGGCGACCGTCGGGCCGTACCAGACCCCGCCTGTCTCCGTCCCGTCGGCCTGCAGCAGGCGGACCTCCAGCGGGGCCTCCAGGTCCAGCGCCCGGCAGGGGAAGGGGAGTTGGAAGTAGGAGCGGATGCGGTCTCCCGGACGGAGAAGGGCCTGGGAGTCGGCAGGGGCCAGGGGATTCTCCGCCCGGTGTCCACCGGCGGCGACCAGCACCCGGTATTCCTCCCGGAGGGGCTCCTTGACCTCCCAGAAGAGTTCTCCGAGAACCCTCCCACACATCCCGGCCTCGTCCCCAAAAAGATGAACGCCCCGGAGGGTCAGCGGGCCGGGTAGGCCTTCCGGGCGGGCCGGGGTGAACTCCGGGGGCATCTCCGGCGAGATGGTAGGGTAGGTGACCGTGACCGGGCGGAGGCTCATCGTCTCCCGCGCCGCCGGGGTGAAGAGAGTCAGTGTGGGGGTGTAGACGCCGGGGGGAATGCCCGCCGGGAGTCTCAGGAAGAAGCGCCCCAGGACCGACACGCCGGTGGGCCATCGCTCCGGACGGTAATCCCCGTCGGTCAGGACGCGGTCATCCTGGCCCCATTCGGTGTCCAGCGCGTCCCGCAGGCGGAAAGAAGCGGCATAGGTCTGCCCGCCGAGGCGCGCCGGGTCGTCCGCCACCCACCAGACCCGCAGTTCCAGCGGGCGGTCGGCGGGATGCGGCCCCTCCGGCAGGAAGTACCCCCAGAGGCGAATCCCCGGCAGGAGTTCCACGCCGGGCCGGTCGGTCGTGGGCGGTTCGGGGGGAAAATCGGGGGGACGGTCCAGCAGGAACCGGCGAACCTTCAGCCCCCGGAACGGCGGCACCGGCTCCTCCCGCGCCACGTCCTCCAGCAGCGTCTCCACCAGCCGGGTGGGGTCGGTGACGGTATCCAGCCAGGCCACCAGCCAGACACTACAGGGAGCAGGGGGGCAGGGAGCCGGGAGCCGGTCGCATGTCGCAGGGGCGCAGGGCGCCAGGGCCGCGTTCAGCGTCCGGGCGACTTCGGTGTAGGTCAGGACGTGGGTGACGTCCAGCAGGGGGTCATCCGGCATCGGGAGCATTCCCTCATCCCCGGCGTAGTAGAGCCACGCCGGGAAGACGGAGCCGGTGGAGATGATGACGACGTCGCCCGGGGCGCGGTGTTCCTGGATGTAGCGGGCGGCACCGCGCCAGTCCTCCCGGGCATAGGCCGGGTCCGTGAGCAAATTCCGGTCGGCTTCCCAGAGGACGCGGACGTTCAGCAGCGTCGCCGCAGCCACGAAGAGGACGGCTACGGCCCGCAGGCCGCGCCGCCGAATCCCCCAGACGCTCCCCCAGGCGACGGCAAGGGCCAGAAAGGGGCCCGGCGCGAAGAGCGTCGCGTGGCGGGCGCCCCACTTGGGAATCTGGCGGAAGGCCAGCGCGATGAGGCCCAGGGGGAGAACGTAGAGCACAGGGTACAATCCGGCCAGCAGGCGCGGGCGGGAGGCGGCCAGGGCCAGGAAGGAAGCGAGCAGCATCAGGCCGGCAGTGAACTCCACGCTTTCGGGGGGCAGGTGCTCCATTACGGTCAGGCCGCCCAGGGAGAGGCGGAGAAGATACATAGGGGGCATAAAGCCGTGCCAGTAGGTCTGGGCGGCGGGCCCCATTCTCATCGCGACCCAGGCCCAGGGAAGGTAGAGGAGGGCCACGACCAGGGCGGGGGTCCTCACCCCTCCCCCCAGCCCCCTCCCCTCTCCTGACCGGAGGTCAGGAGAGGGGAGGGGTGAGGCCCAGGGGAGGGGTGAGGCCCAGGGGAGGGGTGAGGCCAGCGCGATCAGCCCCTGGCCGATCAGCCAGAAGCCCGCTGGTGTCTGGGTGTAGAGCGCGGCCAGGGTTGCAGCGGCCCAGACCCAGGCCCAGAATCGGCGCCGACGGGCGGAGGAGACGGCGAAGACCTCCAGCAACGCCGCATCCGCCAGCAGAGTCCAGGCCAGCAGAGGGCCGTACATACGGACTTCGCGGGATGCCCAGAGGAAGGGGGTGCCCAGAGCGAAAAGGGCCATCGCTGCCAGTGCCCCCACCCATCGTCCGGTGAGGCGCCAGGCGACGCGCCCGGCACCGGCGACGGTCAGCACCCCCAGCAGCACCGACGGCCAGCGGAGGGCGAACTCCGTCGCCCCCGCCAGGGGAATCCAGGCCCGCAGCAGGAGGTAATAGAGCGGTGGGATGACATCCTGCACGGTGAGGGCCAGCATCTCCCGCAGGGGGATCTGGGAAGCGACCCACCAGCAGTAGGCCTCGTCGTACCACAGACTCCACCGGTCCAATCCTACCGAGCGCAGAGCGAGGGCAGCCAGTAGCAGAAAGCCGGTAGCCAGTAGCCCAAAGGGGCCTGCCAATAGCCGAAAGGGGTTAGCCGGTCGCCGGGAGGGGGCGCTGTCCATCGTCAGTCGTCTGTGGTCTATGGTCAGTGGCTCGTCGTCCGTGGTCGGCGATCTGTCGTCCGTCGTCCGGAAACGCAGGGGTGGTCCCGGACGTAGAAGCGCCAGGGGACGGTCCGGGCCCGCTCGTCGCCCTGGACGCCGACGCGCGGGCCGGTGACAATCCGGTCATCCGGGAGCGGTGTCCCGGCCTCCACGAAGAGGACGGCGTCGGGCGCGCACATGTCGGCCTTGTCCAGGCGCCGGTCAATCCCCAGAGCCTGGCAGAGACGGGCCGGTCCGGAGGTGAGGAGCAGGGGGTCCGTGACGCCCCGCCGCTCCCGCATCCGCTCCAGTCCCTCCAATGGCTCCAGGGCCCGGATGAGGACGGCCGCCGGGAACCCCTCCGGGCCGGTGACGATGTTCAGGCAATGATGGAGGCCGTAAATCTGGTAGACGTAGGCATGGCCGGGCGGGCCGTACATCGCCTCGTTGCGGGGCGTGCGGCCGAAGCGGGCGTGGGAGGCCAGGTCGTCCTCGCCGATGTAGGCCTCCACCTCCACGATGCGCCCGCTCAGCCGTTCGCCCTCCAGCACCCGCACCAGGACCTGTCCCAGCAGGTCCCGGGCAACCTGGAGGGTATCGCGGGAGAAGAAGTTGCGGGGAAGGGGGGTCATCGGGAAAAACGCGGGTCGTGCTTCAGCGTCAGCCGCAGGCCCTCCTGCAAACTCACGCGCGGTTTGTAGTTCAGCAGGCGGCGGGCCAGGGTGATGTCGGCGCAGAGGCGGGAGACGCCGCCGCCCTGGGCCGGGCTGTGGATGGTCTCCACGTCCCGCCCCACGACCTCCAGCACCATCTGCGCCAGGTCGTTGATGGACGTCTCCTGCCCGGAGCCGATGTTGATGATGCGGCGGTCGGCGTCCGGCGCCGTCGCGGCGGCGACCATCGCTTCCACCACGTCGTCCACGTAGACAAAGTCGCGGGTCTGGGTGCCGCCGCCGAAGATGACCAGGGTGCCACCCCGCACCGCCTGCTGGAGGAAACGGGGGACGACCGGGGGGTGGGAGGGGGGCAGGTTCTGCCCGGGGCCGTAGGCATTGAAGATGCGCAGGACGACGGTCTCAATCCCCCAGAGGGCGCCGATGGTGCGGACGTAGTACTCAGCGGCCAGTTTGCTCACCGCGTAGGGGGATTGGGGGTTGGGTGGAGCGTCCTCCCGCACCGGCTGGGTCGGCTGCTCGCCGTAGACGGCGCCGGAGGAAGTCAGCACCACCCGCCGCACCCCGGCGTCCCGGATGGCCTCCATCAGGGTGACGGTGCCGCCGACGTTGACTTCGTTGTACTCCCGGGGGTAGAGGATGGATTCGGCCACCAGCACCCGCGCGGCCAGGTGGTAGACGCAATCCACATCCTGCAGGAGGGTCCAGAGTTTGGGGCGGTCCAGGACGCTCCCGCGCGTGAAGAGCACCCGCCCGTCCAGCCGGGAGGGGTCCCCGGCGCTGAGGTCGTCTATGACCCGCACCTGGTGTCCTTCCGAGGCCAGGCGGTTAGCCAGCGCGCTGCCCAGAAATCCGGCGCCACCGGTGATGAGGAAGCGCATGGTCGTGGGGTGGGGGTTGGGGCGGGGGGG
>CALDFY010000147.1 GCA_937942115.1 uncultured Anaerolineae bacterium
CCGAAGGCCGCCGCAAAACCCTCCTTTCTCCCCTCCCCTCTCCCAAACTTCGTTTGGGAGAGGGGAGGGGCCGGGGGAGGGGTGAGGCACCCCTCTCCCAAACGAAGTTTGGAGAGAGGAGGGGCCGGGGGAGGGGTGAGGCCAGCGCGCCGAAAAAGTTAGGGCCATTGGGCTTTTAGCCCCTGGCGTAGGTAGTTACGACCAAATTCGGATCTACCGACCAAAGGAGTGCGCTGATGAAACCTCAACCCTCACCCGAACCATTGATTTTTGAAATCTCCCGCCCCGGTCGGTGCGCAGTGGCGCTACCGGAACCGGACGTCCCTCCGGCGGAACTGCCCTGGGAATTCCTGCGGGACGACCTGCGGCTGCCGGAAGTCGGCGAGGTGGACCTCATCCGTCACTACACCCATCTCTCCCAGATGAACTACGGGGTGGATACGGGCTTCTATCCGCTGGGCTCCTGTACGATGAAGTACAACCCCAAAATTAACGAAGAGATGGCCCGACTGCCCGGCTTCGTCCACCTCCACCCCTATCAGGATGAGGAGACAGTCCAGGGCGCGCTGGCGCTGATGTACTTCCTGCAGGAGTTCCTGAAGGAAATTGGGGGCTTTGCCGCCGTCAGCCTGCAACCGGCGGCGGGGGCGCACGGCGAACTGACCGGCGTGCTGATGATGCGCGCCTGGCAGTGCGACCGGGGACAATCTCACCGGGATGTCATCCTGGTCCCCGACTCCGCCCACGGCACCAACCCCGCCAGCACGACGATGAGCGGGCTGAAAGTGGTGGAGGTCCCCTCCGACGACCGGGGCAACGTGGACCTGAAGGCGCTGGAGGCCGCCTGTCGGGAGTATAGCGACCGGCTGGTCGGGATGATGCTCACCAATCCCAACACACTGGGGTTGTTTGACGAGCACCTGGAGGAAATCACCGCCCTCGTCCACGAGTACGGTGGTCTGATGTACGGCGATGGCGCTAATATGAACGCCCTGCTGGGCATCGCCCGCCCCGGCGACCTGGGCTTTGACGTCCTCCACTACAACCTCCACAAGACCTTCAGCACCCCCCACGGAGGCGGCGGGCCCGGCTCTGGCCCGGTGGGCGCGTCGGCGACGCTGGCCGACTTCCTCCCCAGCCCCATCGTCGCCGTAGACCCGCAGCGCTCCGCCGAAAACAGCCCGTTCTTCACGTTCTACAACCCGCCCAAGTCCATCGGCCGGGTGAAAGCGTTCTACGGCCACTTCGGGGTGATGGTGCGCGCCTACACCTATATCCGGATGATGGGGCCGGAGGGGCTGCGCCAGGTAGCGGAGGACGCCGTCCTCAACGCCAATTACCTCAAGAGCCGCATCCAGCACGTCTACCGCGTCCCCTATAACCGCATCTGCATGCACGAGTTCGTCTGCGAGGGCCGCATCCCCGATGCCCCCGACGTGCGGGCGCTGGACATCTCCAAACGGCTCATAGACTACGGCTTCCACCCGCCGACCAACTACTTCCCCCTCATCGTCCCAGAGGCGCTGATGATTGAGCCCACGGAGACAGAGAGCAAAGAGACACTGGACGCCTTCGCCGACGCCCTTCTGCGTATCGCCGAGGAGGCCCGCACGAACCCCCACCTCTTGCACGAGGCGCCCCATAATGCCCCCGTCCGACGGCTGGACGAAGTGCGGGCCGCGAAGGACCTGATCCTCCGATACCAGCCGTAAAGCGGAGGTAACCATTCAGCCTCACCCCTCCCCCGGCCCTTCGGGCCACCCCCTCCCCTCTCCTGACCGAAGGGTCAGGAGAGAGGAAGGGGTAGCGGCGAAGCCGCTGGGGGTGGGGTGAGGAAGCATTTCCCCCTTCCGCCACGGACCCTCTGCGGCCGTGAGCCTGTTTCAGGAGTATGCCAATGGCCTGCTTTCTGGTGCCGCTGGGATCGCCGGAGGCGACCGAGACGGCAAAAGGAAAGGGCCCGGTCCCAACGGGGTTGACCCTCCGCGCCCCCTTCTTGCCGCTCATCGCCTCCTATCCCCCCAAACCCTTGTATCCCTTGTATCCCTTGTATCCCTGTATCCTTACACTACAGGAGGTCACGATGAGTCCTGAAACCCGTTCTCTCGGTGCCCGTCTGAGCACCCACGACCTGGCCGTGGCCGGCGTCTTCGGCGCGCTGGCCATCGTTCTGGCCTTCACCCCGTTGGGACTGATCCCGGTCCCCAACCCCAGCGAGGCGGCCACCAGCCTGCACCTGCCGGCCATCATCGCCGGTATCCTCTCCGGCCCCATCGTCGGCGCCCTGGTCGGGCTGGTGCTGGCGGTCTCCACCTGGTACCTCTACAGCACGGCTTTCATCACCTTCGCCGGGGGGAACCTGCTGGTGGCGCTGGCGGCGGCCTTCCTGCCCCGCCTGCTCATCGGCGTCACCGCCTACTACGCCTTCCGGCCCCTGCGCCGTTGGCCTGCCCTGGCCGCCGCCGTCGCCGGTCTGGTCGGCACGTTGACCAATACCTTCGGCGTCCTGGGCATCCTCATCTTCCTGGGGACGCTGCCGGTGGCCCTGCTGGCGCCCATCTTCTCCATGAACGTGCCCATTGAAGTGGCCCTGGCGTTGGTGGTCACCATCCCCACCGTCGCCGTCCTGCGGGCCAGGAGAGGTCGCGTCGCTGCCCTGCGCGACTGATCCCGCCTCCCGTCTCACGCTTCACGTTTCACGATGCCCATCCCGTTCATCCAGACCCGCGCCCTGGAGTACACCTACACCGCCGAGGACGGCCAGGCCATCTCCGCCCTGCGGGGGATTGACCTGACGGTTGGGCGAGGGGAGTTTGTCGCCCTGATCGGGCCTAACGGGTCGGGGAAGTCCACCCTGGCCCGCCACTTCAACGCGCTCCTCCTCCCCACCGCCGGGGAGGTCTGGGTGGACGGCCTGCTCACTTCCGACCCGCGCCACGTCCAGGCGGTCCGGCAGCGGGTGGGGATGGTTTTCCAGAACCCCGATAACCAGATCGTCGCCGGGACGGTGGAAGAAGACGTGGCGTTCGGGCCGGAGAACCTGGGGGTCCCAGCGGCAGAAATCCGGCGGCGGGTGGACGAGGCGCTGGAGGTCGTCGGGATGACGGCGTACCGCCACCACCCGCCGCACATGCTCTCCGGCGGTCAGAAACAGCGGGTCGCCATCGCGGGCGCGCTGGCGACCCGCCCCGATTGCATCGTCTTTGACGAACCGACCTCTATGCTGGACGCCGAGGGGCGCCGTCAGGTGCTCCAGACCGTCCAGCGACTGAACGCCGAACGGGGGCTGACCGTCATCCTCATCACCCAGAACATGGACGAGGCGGCGCTGGCCCGGCGGGTGCTGGTGATGGACGGGGGCCGAATTGTGCGGGACGGCCCCCCGGAGGAGGTCCTGGAGGCTCCGGAAGTGGAGGGGCTGGGCCTGGGGCGGCCCTTCGCGGCGGAGGTGGCCCGTCGCCTGCGGGAGCGGGGGATTCCCCTCCCCCCGGGCCTGCTGACGGTGGAGGCGCTGGCGGCTGCGCTGCGATGCACATTCAGGTAGAAAGTCTGACCCACATCTACGCCCGGGGGACTCCGGCGGAACGGGTAGCCCTGCGGGGGATCCATCTGGAGATCGGGCCGGGGGAACGGGTGGGCATCACCGGCCCCACCGGCTCCGGCAAGTCCACCCTGGTCCAGCACATCGCCGGCCTGCTGGTGCCCGCCGCCGGACAGGTGCTGCTGGACGGCGTCCCGGCCCACGCGCGCACTCCCGAAGCGCGCGCCCGGCGGCGGCAGATCGGGCTGGCCTTCCAGTTCCCGGAAGCCCAGATGTTTGAGGTGACCGTCTTCCGGGAGGTGGCCTTCGGACCCCGCCACCTGGGATTGGGCGCGGACGAAATCGCCGCGCGGGTCCGCTGGGCCCTGGAAATGGTCGGGCTGGACCCCGACGCCTTCGCCGACCGGGTGCCCTTTGCCCTCAGCGGCGGGGAGATGCGGCGGGTGGCGCTGGCGGGCATCCTGGCCCTCAAGCCCCGGGTCCTGATTCTGGATGAACCCACCGCCGGGCTGGACCCGCGCGGGCGGGCCGACATCCTGGCCCGCCTGCGCGCCTGGCAGGCCCAGACCGGCGCCACCCTCATCCTGGTCTCCCACCACATGGACGATATGGCCGGGCTGGTGGACCGGGTAGTCCTGCTGGCCGACGGGCAGGTCGTGGCCGACGGCCCCACCGGCCACATCCTGAGCGATTGTGACCGCCTGCGCGCGATCGGCCTCTCTCCGCCTCCGGCTGTGGCGCTCCTGGAAGCGCTCCGGGCCGCCGGATGGCCCGTCCGCACCGACGCGCTGGATGTGGAGGAAGTCGTCGCCGAAATCGTGCGCGGATCTATCTCACACAAAGACACAAAGGCACAAAGGATATAATCTTTCGTGTCTTTGTGTCCTGGTGTGAGGGAAAACGATGAACCTCCTGCTGCCGGGAATGTACTTCGCAGCCGATACCGTCCTGCACCGGCTGGACCCCCGGGTCAAGATGGGGGCCGCGACGGTGCTGATGATGCTGCCCTTTGCCGCCCGGCACCCCCTCGGCCATCTGCTGACGGTGGGGCTGGTCGGCGCGGCGGTTCTCCTCTCCCGCGCTCCATGGCGGGCGCTGCTGGGCACCCTGCGCACCGTCTTCTGGCTCGGCTTCTTTATGTTTTTCTTCTACTTTTTCACCACCCCGGGTCGGCCCCTGGTCGCGCTGGGCGGAGTGACGGTCACGCTGGAGGGGGTGCTGGCCGGCGCCCTGCAGGTCTATCGCCTCTGCCTGCTGGCCGTCATTGCGGCGCTGCTCACCTATACCACTTCGCCGCTGCAACTCACTCACGGGCTGGAGGCGATGCTCTCACCCCTGGCCCGCCTGGGGTTCCCGGCGCGGGAAATGGGCATGGTGATGACCATCTCCCTGCGCTTCGTCCCGACATTCTTTGAGGAGATAGAGACCCTCTCCCGCGCCCAGAAAGCGCGCGGGGTGGACCTCTCTTCGGGCCCGCCCTGGCAGCGGATTCGCAACACCGTGCCGGTCCTCGTCCCGCTGTTCCTCTCCGCCATCCGGCGGGCAGAAGACCTGGCAGTGGCGATGGAGGCCCGGGGCTTCCGCAGCCAGCCCCACCGGACCCGCCTCTACCGGCTGACCCTCACCCGGGCTGACGCGATCGCTGCGCTGATCGTCCTGGCCTGCGGGGGAGTGGGGATTGCTTTGTAACGCAGGCCGCCAGGCCTGCAACGCAGGCGAACAGCCTGCGCCACCGTAACGCAGGCCGCCAGGCCTGCAACGCAGGTCGACAGCCTGCGCCACCGTAGCCCAGGCCGCCAGGCCTGCGACGCAGGCCGCCAGGCCTGTATGAGGAGGACGGCTATGCTCCTGTGCATAGACATCGGCAACACCAACATTACCTTCGGGCTATACGAAGGGGCCACCCTGGGCCCGCGCTGGCGCATCCGCACCATCCACGATAAAATGCCCGACGAGTACGGCATCCTCATGCTCCAATTGTTCCGCCATCGGGGATACGCGCCGGAGGACGTGACGGGAGTCTCCATCGCCAGCGTCGTCCCGCCGCTGACCCCCGTCTTTGAGGCCGTCGCCCGGGACTACCTGGGGCAGGACCCGCTGGTGGTGGATGCCGGAGTGCGGACGGGGGTGCGCATCCGCTACGATAACCCGCGCGAGGTCGGCGCCGACCGGGTGGTGGACGCCGCCGCCGTCCGGGCCCTCTACGGGGTTCCAGCCTGCGTGGTGGACTTCGGCACCGCCACCACCTTTGACGCCATCTCCGCCGACGGCGATTACCTGGGCGGGGCCATCGCGCCGGGCATCGGCATCGCCGCCGAGGCGCTCTTCGCCCGTACCGCCAAACTGCCGCGCGTGGAGATTGCCCGCCCTCCCTCCGTCATCGGGCGCAACACCGTCCAGAGCATCCAATCGGGCCTGCTCTTCGGATACGTGGGACTGGTGGAGGGAATGGTCGCGCGCTTCCGGGCCGAGTTGGGGCCCGATATGCGGGTCGTGGCGACGGGCGGACTGGCCGAACTGGTCGCCCGCGAGACATCGGTCATCCAGATTGTGGACCCCTGGCTCACCCTGCACGGCCTGCGCATCATCTATGAACTGAACCGTCTGCCCTCGCGGTTTGCGGGGGAATGAACGGTGTGCCTCACCTTTCCCCCGCCGCCGAAGGGCCGGGGGAGGGGTGAGGAAACAGGAGAATGCCCAGCGACCTCTCCCCTGATCTGCGAGAACGGCTGCGGCGATTGGGAGTCGTGCGGGGCATGCGCCGTCTGCCCCCCTCTCCCCGCCGTCCAGTCGCCGTAGAGAGCGTCCTGCCGGGCCGTTTCTACGAGACCCCGGCCGGCCGCTGCTGGCTCGCGCGCACCGAATACCCCGCCGGGCACGCCCACGGCCGTCTCCTCCTCCAATCCTTCCTCTCCCTTCCCGCCGACATCCTGGCCGTCATCGGCGGCGACCCGTCGCTGGCGACCGTCCTCCCATCCCAGGCCCTCTTCCTGGATACGGAGACCACCGGCCTCTCCGGCGGCACCGGGACCATGGCCTTCCTGGTCGGCCTGGGGTTCTTTGAGGAAGACCGATTCGTCGTCCTGCAGGCGTTCCTGCGCGACCCCGGCGACGAACCGGCCATGATCGGCTTCCTGGAGGAATTCCTGCCCCGATTCCGCTGGCTGGTGACCTTCAACGGCCGGGGGTTTGACGTCCCCATTCTCCAGAACCGCTTTATCCTGGCCCGGCGACCGTTTCCGCTGGACGGGGCCCCCCATCTGGACCTGCTTCCCCTCGCCCGGCGCCTCTGGCGGGAGCGGCTGGTCTCCTGCGCCCTGACCGCGCTGGAGCGGGACGTCCTGGGGGTCGTGCGGGACCAGGCCGACATCCCCAGCGGGGTCATCCCCCTGGTCTACCGGGACTATCTGCGGACGGGCGACGCGCGGGAGATTCCGCGCATCCTCTACCACAACCGGATGGACATTCTGAGCATGCCGGTGCTGACGGCCTATCTGGGGCAGGTCTTCGCCGACCCGGAAAGTGTGGGATTGAGCGGGGAGGAACTGGGGGCGCTGGCCCTGTGGTACGGGGAAACGGGAAGGGACGCGGAGCAACTCCTGCGGGCGGCCCTCCGCCGCACCCCTCGCGGGGAGCGACGGGCCCGCTGGCTGACCGAACTGGCCCTGGCGGTCAAACGGCGGGGGGAGTGGGGCCGGTCGGTGGAGTGGTGGCAGCAACTGGCGCTGGAGGCGTCGGACCGGGTCGGGCCGGCGGTGGAACTGGCCAAAGTGTACGAGTGGCATCTGGCCCGCCCCGACCTGGCACTGGGATGGGCCCGGGAGGCCCTGCGGCGGGCCGAGAATCTGCCCCCCGGCCCCCATCGGGAGCAGGAAATGGCCGCAGTCCGCCATCGGCTGCGCCGCCTGGAGCGGCGCATCCCGCCTCTGCTGAGAATGGACGTGTCGGGCACTTCGGAAGTGCCCGGCACGTCCTTTACCGGGCGCCCTCCGCCAGCGCGATGATGCGCTCGTACCCCGCCCGAATCAGCCGCTCCAGTTCGTTCGCCGTTGCCCGGTAGGTGACCGGAGAGAGCCCGTACGGGTCGGCGACGCCGTGGGACTCCCCCGCCATCTCGGCCAGCAAGTAAATCCGGTCCCGGGCCTCCGGGAACGCCTGCCGCATGGCCTCCACGTGGTGGGGCGTCATCCCCAGGATGAGGTCCGCCTCCTCCACCATCGGGCGCGTCAGTCGGCGGGAGCGGTGGCCAGTGAGGTCTATCCCCCGCTCCGCCATCGCCATCACCGCGCCGGTGCTGGCCGGCTCCCCCTCCTCGGCCCACAGTCCGGCAGAGAGGACCCGCCAGCCCTCTCGGTGGCCGTCTTCATCCAGGCGGCGGCGCAGCAGCGCCGCCGCCATCGGTGAACGGCAGAGATTCCCCGTGCAGACCATCAGGACCGTTGGCATAATGCGGCTTACTACAGGCGGGCACAGGCCGCCCACCAGCGGGGAAGGACCTCCCCCGCCGGTCCCCGCAGAACCTCGTCGGCCAGCGGGGTGAGCGGCGTGTCGGACACGTTCACCTCTATCAGCCGCGCGCCGTTCCGGTGGGCCACCACCGGAAGGGACGCCGCCGGTTGAACCAGCGCCGACGTCCCCACGACCAGCATCCACCGGCAACGGGCAGCGGCCTCCCAGGCCTCCTCCAGGACGGCCGGAGGAAGGGGTTCGCCGAACCACACCACGTCCGGGCGCAGCAGCCCGCCGCAGGCGCACCGGGGGGGAATTTCCGGCAGGGGCACCCGGCGGTCCTCCCCGACCCGGCCGCAGCGAGTACAGCGGACCCGCCAGATATTGCCGTGGAGTTCCAGCACGCGCCGGCTCCCGGCGGCCTGATGGAGGCCGTCCACGTTCTGGGTGATGAGGGTGAAGTCCGGAAGGGCGGCCTCCATCTCCGCCAGGACCCGGTGGGCCGGATTGGGCCGACAGTTCGCGATCCGCTGCCGCCGCCAGTCGTACCACTCCCACACCAGCACCGGATCCCGGGCGAAGGCCTCGGGTGTCGCCAGGTCCTCGGGGCGAAACGTCCGCCAGAGGCCCTCCGGCCCCCGGAAGGTGGGGACTCCGCTCTCGGCCGAGACGCCGGCCCCGGTCAGAACAACGACCGGCCCCTCCATCTTCCTCACCCTACCTCCAGCGGCTGCGCCGCTATTCCCTCCCCTTTCCCGAACTTCGTTCGGGAGAGGGGAGGAGGTCAGGGGGAGGGGTGAGGCTAAAAATCCAGGGGTCGGTGACGCGCTCGTAGGCGAGAATTTCGTCCTCCCGGAAAAAGAGGGGAATCTCCAATGCGGCCGTCTCCGGACTATCGGAGCCGTGGACCAGGTTGCGGCCCACCTCCACACCGAAATCGGCCCGAATGGTGCCCGGAGCGGCCTCCGCCGGATGGGTCGCCCCCATCGTCCGACGGGCAATCTCTATGGCCTGGGGCCCCTCCAGGACCATCACCACGACAGGAGCAGAGGTAATGTAGCGGATCAGGCCCGGGTAGAAGGGCTTTCCTTTATGGACGGCGTAGTGCCGCTCCGCCAGTTCGGGGGAGATTTGCATCATCTTCATCGCCACAATGCGCAGCCCCCGCCGCTCAAACCGGCGGATGATTTCGCCGATCAGGCCGCGCTGCACGGCATCCGGTTTGATGATGATCAGGGTGCGTTCCAAGACGAATCTCCTGTGGGGAAATGTTTGCGGTGGCCTCCTCACCCCACCCCTGCGCAGGCGTTAACTTTCGGCGCTGCGCCGGTCGGGCCCCCCGCCTCGGAAAGCCAAATGAAATCAGCCGCCCTGGGCCTTTGGCCAGGAGGTCGGTCTTCACCGACTTGCCGAGAAGGGCGTCAACGCAGGTTGACGCCTGGCGCGAAGCGTCCAGGGAGGCCGATTTCTAATCGGCGCCCGAGGCGGCGGGAAGCGGAGAGCCGAAGCCAGCCTTAAGTTAACGCCCATGCCCCGCTTCCCCCTCCGCAACGGCGACGGGGAGGAACGGATAACGGTTCGCGGATAGCCGAACGGTACGACCTGCAGTCAGGGGAAGGGGAGGTCGGGGAGCGACGGGGGCGGATTGTCGTGCGGAGCAGGAGGGGGAAAGTACGGCGAGGTATTTTAAGAGAAACCGAAAAGGCGCAGAACGGCCTCCGGCACCCAGAAGTCGCCCACTCGCAGGAGCACGCGGGCCAGGATGGACCCCACCAGGACCGCTGCGCTGAGCCCGATCAGCACGTAGTCGCGCGGCGTGTATCGCAGTTCCTGCAACCAGGTTCGGGGACGAAGCCCGAAGCAGCGCAGGTCCATCGCGTTCACGATGTCCTCCGCGCCGACGATGGCGTTGATCGTCACCGGGACAATCAGCGGGGCCATCTTGCGAATCTGCGCAATGAGACCCCCCGACAATTTCTCCACTTCGTACCCGCGCGCCCGCTGGGCATCCAGCGTCAGGCTGAAATCGCGGGCCAGCGTCGGCACGAACCGAAAGGCCAGGTCCATAGAAAACGCCACCTTATCGGGCAGGCCCAGACGGCGGAAAGTGACGCCGTAATGGTTGGGGTTGAAGGTAAAGGCTACCGGGATGAACAGGATGGCAATCGTCAGCATCCGGATCATCTGGGCCAGGGCGAAAACGATTTTCTCCACCGTGATGAAGGGATGGATCACCCAACCCAACCCCGGCACAACCCAGCGCGCCTCCCAGACGGTGTGGCGGGTATCCCGAAGAACGGCGGTGGACCCACCGCGCCCGGTGATGAGGGCGTTGATGCCGATAATCACCACGACCAGGATCAGGACAAAGGTCCAGACCCGGCGGGTCTCCCTCCAGGTCAGCCGGGCCAGAAAGTAGTAGAGCAGCGAGAGGCCCAGAAAAAAGAGCAGGAAACGGATGTCCCAGAACTGGATGACGGAGAACATCACCGCCAGGAGGAAAATCCAGCGGGCTCTCGGGTCCAGTTTCTGGATCAGTGTATCCCGTTCCCGGTATCGCCAGGAAATCAGCATGAGAGGCTCCTGGGAAGGTGACAGTCACCGGAACGGTGACTGTCACCTCCAATTCTCAGCGGCCCGTTCGGCCAACAATCGCCGCGTACGCGACCATCAGGAT
The DNA here is from genome assembly GCA_937942115.1 of uncultured Anaerolineae bacterium. GTDB lineage: Bacteria > Chloroflexota > Anaerolineae > B4-G1 > DUEL01 > SpSt-77. The sequence continues at coordinate 10,668 of CALDFY010000147.1, forward strand.
GGGCACCAGGATGATCCCGTTGACGATGTTGGTGAGCGCGGCGGGAAGGAAATAGCCGACGATGGCCGTGTTCAGGTCAATCCCGGAGACCCACATCTCCGAAAGCGAGGCCAGCCCCATGCCGACGATGACGCCCAGGATGGAAAACAGGTCAGCAATAACGAAGGAGCGGGTGGCCCGATAATTGGTTATCATAGAGGCAGCGAAACCCGGAACCAACCCCATCAGGCCGTTGCCCAGGTCCCACCAGAACCAGAAGCCCCAGCCGGAAAGGGCGTCTCCGATGATGTTGCCCAGGAAGCCGGTAATGAAGCCAACCCAGGGGCCGAAGGCCACGCCGAAGAACATGGGGATACAGACGGCCGGCCGAAGGGCCAGGTTGCCTGCCGCCGGCAGCGCCAGCATGTTGGTGGCGAAGGAGAGGACACCATACAGCGCCGCACCCAGGGCGGAATAGACGACCTCGCGGGTCCCGAAAGCGTACCACTTTTTGCGCTCCATAGGGAAACCTCCTCTGGAATCTAACTGGAATGAGCCGATATGAGTTGTCAGACGGCGATGGAACTGATGCTTTCAACGCTCCCGACCACCACCTCCTTTCGCACGAATGGCTGGAATGCTCCGTAAGAGCTTATCTACGTCATGTGCAACTTGATTTTCTGAAGACATTTGCGACCGGTCAAGCGTGCGGCCAGGTTGCCCCTCCCCCTTACCCCCTCCCCACCGCCGCTACGCGGCGTGGGGAGGGGGAGAGATGGTGGGGTTTGTGGGCGGCGGCTTCGCCGCCGCCCACAAACCCCACCATCTCTCCCCCTCCCCACGCCGCGTAGCGGCGGTGGGGAGGGGGTAAGGGGGAGGGGCAATCTGGCCGCAACGCTTGACCGGTCGCAAATGTCTTCAGAAAATCAAGTTGCACATGACGT
>CALDFY010000148.1 GCA_937942115.1 uncultured Anaerolineae bacterium
GCATGACCCAGATCAGGTTCAAAGGGTCGGCGTCGGCGGCATAAGGCCGATGGACGCCCTCTCAGCCCGGCTCGCCCGGACTCCCCCGGGAAGGATTCAGTTGTCGGATGATATTATACCACAGGATGAGGTTCCCGCAAAATCGAGTGATGGTATGATGAGATACGAGGACATGCCCGAATGGGAAACTGAAGAGACCTCGTTTGACATTTTCCCGAATTGCAGTAATATGATAATATCTACAACATCCCCCTGAAGGGAGTACGTATGCCCAGGAATCGCCGCCCAGAAGAGACCGTTGTCCTCATTACCGGTGCCTCCTCGGGTATCGGCAAAGCGTGCGCGGAGCATCTGGCCCGGCGCGGCTACCGGGTCTTCGGTACCAGCCGCCGTGCCCCCTTCCCCCCCGCCCCAACCGCCCCCGGCCAGCCCATCATGCTGCAGATGGACGTCACCCAAGATGAGTCCGTCCGGCGGGCCGTGGACTTCATCGTCCGGGAGACCGGTCGGCTGGATGTGGTGGTCAACAACGCCGGTTTCGGCGTCGCCGGCGCGGTGGAGGATACCTCCATTGACGAAGCCAAATCCCAACTGGAGACGAATTTCTTCGGCGTCCTGCGGGTCTGCCGGGCCGCGTTGCCGGTGATGCGGGCGCAGGGGGAAGGACTCATCGTCAACATCAGTTCCCTGGGCGGGGTCATCGCGCTCCCCTTCCAGGCCCTCTACAGCGCGTCCAAGTTCGCCGTGGAGGGGTTGACGGAAGCCCTGCGACTGGAAGTCCGTCCCTTCGGCATCCGCGTGACGATGATTGAGCCGGGGGATATGCGGACGGGCTTCACTGATCAGCGGGTGCGGGTGGCAGCCTGGGGGCCGACCTCGGCCTACGCGCCGTACGCGGAGCGGGTCCTCCAGGTCGTGGAGACGGACGAGCGGCACGGCGGCGCGCCGGAGAGGGTGGCCGTCCTCCTGGAACGGATCCTCCGCTCCCCCAACCCCGCCCCCCGCTATCGGGTCGGCCCTGCTTTTCAGCGCCTGGCCGCCCGCCTGAAGGGCATCCTTCCCGGCCGCCTCTTTGAGTGGGCACTGGCGAAATATTACCGGATCCCGTAGTCGGCAAAGGGAGATGGATGAACGCACTGAACCGCATCCTGGTCGTCCTCGGACTGTTGCTGGCGCTCCCCCTGGGTATCGCGCTGTGCGTCGCTCCAATACCCATTCTGGGGGCGATAGGTCAGGGATTGGATCGCCTGCTCTCCTGGTTGGGCACCACCCCCGCGCTGGCGCGGATTTCCCTGGGCATCCTCTTCGCCCTGGCCTGGATGGTCATCTGCCTCCTGCTCCTGGTTCTGGAACTGCGCCGTCCCCCGCGCCGGATGGTGCGGGTGGAACGGGTGGACGGTGGGGTCGTGGAGGTCAACCTGAAGACCGTCACCGACCACATCGCCTACGAACTGGAACAACTGCCCGGCGTCCTGCGGGCCCGCCCCCGCGCCTCGGTCCGGCGGGGCGCCGTGGCCGTTGAAGTGGAGGTGGAGACCGCCGCCGACCTTACTGTGCCGGCTCAGGCCTCGCAAATCCTGGAGGTCGTCCGGCGCGTGGTGGAGGAGAAGGTCGGCGTGCGGCTGGCCGGGCCCCCTCAAGTCCGCATCCAGGCCACTCCCGCCCCGGCGGTGGTCCGGCGGCGGGTGGAAGGCCCGCCGTCCATCCCCAACCCGTAGCCGCCATCCGCCCCCGTGATGACCGAAGGGCAACGTCTGGCCGTACTGGTGGAGTCTCTCCTGTTCGTAGCCACCGAACCGGTGTCGGTTGGACAGTTGGCCGGGGCCCTGGATTCCTCTCCCGAGCAGGTAGAGGAGGCGCTGGGGGAACTGGAGGCGGCGCTCCAGGGACGGGGCATCCGCCTGCAGCGAATGGGCGACCGGTTGCAGTTCACGACCGCACCGGAGGCGGCCCCCTATGTGGAGCGATTCCTGGGCCTGGGGGAGCGGCGCCGTCTCTCCCAGGCCGCTCTGGAGACGCTGGCTATCATCGCCTACCGGGGCCCCATCTCCCGCCCGGAGATTGAGGCCATCCGGGGGGTGAACTGCGATAGCGTCCTGCGCACCCTGCTGACATCCGGTCTGATAGAAGAGGCGGGGCGGGCATCGGCCCCCGGCCGTCCCATCCTCTACGCGCCGACCTTCGCCTTCCTGCAACACTTCGGCCTGCAGCGCCCGGAGGACCTGCCGCCGCTGGAAAATGAACCCACCAGCCAATCGTAAGGAAAGGAGTCCCATGGCAAGCATAGAACAAATCTCCGGAATCGGCCCGGCCTACGGCGAGAAACTGCGCGGGCTGGGCATCACCACCACAGAGGCGTTGCTGCGCGCCGGCGCCACTCCGCAGGGGCGCCAGGAACTGGCCGAGAAAATCGGCGTGAGCGCGGATACCATCCTCAAATGGGTCAACCGCGCCGACCTGATGCGCATCACCGGCATCGGCGAGCAGTACAGCGACCTTCTGGAAGTCGCGGGGGTGGACACGGTGCCGGAACTGGCCCAGCGCAACCCGGATCATCTCCACCAGAAACTGGTGGAAATCAACGCAGAGAAACGCCTGGTCCGCCGGCTGCCCAACCGGGACATGGTCGCCCACTGGATAGAACAGGCCAGGGGCCTGGAGCGCGCCGTCTCCTACTGAGGCCGCTATGGAAGAGGACGTCTACCGACAACTGGCCCGCCGTCTGGATTCGGTGCCCAACGGATTCCCGGCGACGGAAAGCGGAGTGGAACTGCGGCTTCTGGCCAAACTCTTCACCCCCCAGGAAGCCGCGCTGGCCGCCAACATGCATCTACTGTACGAATCGGCGGAGGCCATCGCCGAACGCGCCGGAATGGAGCCTCAAGAGGCGTACCGGACGCTGAAGGGCATGGCGCGCAAAGGGTTAATCCGCGCCCGTCGGGGGGAGGGCGGACTGGTCTTCGCACTCCTGCCCTTCGTGGTCGGCATTTACGAGGAGCAGGTGCGCCGAATGGATGCCGAACTGGCCGCGCTGACGGAGCAGTACTTCCGGGAAATCGGCGGCCGGACGATCCTGGACGTCCACCCACCCATCCACCGGGTTATCCCCGTCCAGGAGGCCATCCCGACGGACCTGGAGGTCTTCCCCTACGAGCGCGCGGCGGCCATCGTGGAGAGCGCCAAATCCTGGGGTGTGCGGGATTGCATCTGCCGAACCCAGCAGCGGCTGCTCGGCAAGGGGTGCGACGCTCCCCTGGAGGTCTGCCTGATCCTGGCACCGGTGGAGGGGGCCTTTGACCACGATGAGGTCACCCGTCCCATCACGAAAGAAGAGGCGCTGCAGGTCCTGCGGGTGGCGGAGGAGGCGGGCCTGGTCCACACCACGGGCAACTTCCGCGACCGACACTACTACATCTGCAACTGCTGTTCGTGCTGCTGCGCCGTCCTGCGGGGGCTGACGGAGTTCGCCGTCCCCACGGCGGTGGCCCGCTCCGGCTTCCGCTCCGCTGTGGATCCGGAGGTCTGCCTGGGATGCGGAGCCTGCGTGGACCGATGTCCCTTCGGGGCCCTCTCGGTGCCGGAGGATGTGGCGGTGGTGGATCCTGCCCGATGCCTGGGGTGCGGGGTCTGTACCCTGGCGTGCCCGGCGGGGGCGATCCGCCTGGAGCGCCTCCCAGTGGAGGAAGTTCCCCTGCCTCCGGCCAACATCCAGGAGTGGATGCTGCTGCGCGCCCAGGCGCGCGGGCTTCGGATAGAGGACGTCCTGTAGACCCATAGCGGCATCGGAACGTGCCAGGCACTTCGGATCAGCCTTACCCCTCCCCCTGACCCCATAAGCGTTAACTTAAGGCGGGATTAGGCTCTTCACTTTCCGCCGCCTGGAGCGCCGATGGGAAATCGGCCTCCCTGAAGGCAACCGCAAGGGTTGCCCCTACACTTCGCGCCGGGCGTGAACCTCACCCCACCCCCAGCGGCTTCGCCGCTACCCCCTCCCCTCTCCCGAACGAAGTTCGGGAGAGGGGAGGGGAACGAGGGGATTTTTGGGCGGGCGGC
>CALDFY010000149.1 GCA_937942115.1 uncultured Anaerolineae bacterium
TCCAGCGCGGGGTGACCGTCCCGCCGGTGACGCGGGCGGGGATTTTGTGGTGGGCCAGGACCGCCTCAATGCGGTCGGCCTGATACTCCAGCATCCGGCGCATCGGGCTCCCTCCAGGGATGGGTGTAGAACATCCGTTCTAATTATACCCGATGCGCCCCGTCCGTCAAGGGGGATAACCCAAACTTATCTGTAAATTTGTCCCAATATTCGCAGAATCTCTTCCCACTCCTCAGGGGTGTTGACATTGCGAAAGGAGCGCAGGCCGGGGTCCAGCCTTTCCGCCTCCTCCGGGGGGATGTAGCGCACCCGGACGTGGGGGAAGAAGGAGATGATGCGCCGCTGGCCGGCCCGGATAGCGGCCTCCATCGCCGGGAGACAGGTGCGGCGGTAGGCCGCGTGGAGGGTCTCCACCTGCTCCCCCTGCCGGAGCGCGGCCACGTCGTACCCCTCCGCCCAGGCCGCGAAGGCCCGCAGGAGGGCCGGATTCAGAAAGGGCATATCGCAGCCCACGACCAGGATCAGGTCGTGCCGGGCGGCCTGAAGCCCGGCGTGCAGGCCGCCCAGCACGCCGACGCCGGGGAACACATCGGGCACCACCCGGACGCCCAGGCCAGCGTAGCGGGGGACGTCGTTGGCGACAATCAGGACCTCCTCACAGACCTCGGTCATTCGGTCCAGGACGTGGGCAACCAGCGGGCGCCCGGCCAGTTCCAGGAACGCCTTGTTTCGGCCCATCCGACGGCTGGCCCCGCCCGCCAGCACAACTCCGGTCACCGGCAATCGCTCCACTCCCTGCTCCCTGCGACCTGCTCCCTGCCCCCTGTCACTCCACCTCTATGCTCTCCACCAGCAATTCCTTCCCGCCGACCGCGACCGGCCGCAGCGCGCCGCACTCCGGACAGGCCCAGTCCGCTCCGTTCGGCTCGTATTCCGCCCCACAGTCCAGGCAGCGAAACCGGGCCGGTACATGCCGGAAGGTCAACTCCGCCCCCTCCGCCGGAGTCCCTTTGCTGATAAAGTCAAAGTAGAACTGGATGTACTCCCCCACCAGCCCGGAGAGTTCCCCGATGACCAGATTCACCTTCAGAATACGACTCGCCCCGGCCCCCTGGGCGTGGGCCAGGGCGATGTCCAGGATGGATTGGGTGACGGAGAGTTCATGCATCCCGCATCACGTTTCACTTTCTGCCACCGGCTCCACCCTCACTGCGCAGACCTTGTACTCCGGGATTTTGGCGACGGGGTCCAGCGCGGCGTGGGTGAGGACGTTGGCGGCCGCCTCGGCGTAGTGGAAGGGGATGAAGACGACGCCGGGCCGGATGCGCTCCGTCAGCCGCACTGCGATCTCTATCTCGCCCCGACGGCTGATCACCCGCACCCGCCGCGCGCCATCCAGGCCGATGCGGGCCGCGTCCTCCGGATTCATCTCCACGTACGGCTCCGGCGCCTCCTGCTCCAGTTTGGGCGACCGGCGGGTCATCGTGCCGGTGTGGTACTGGAACATGATGCGGCCCGTGGTGAGGATGAAGGGGTACTCCTCGTCCGGCAGTTCGGCGGCCTCCTGGAACTCTATGGCGTGGAAGCGGCCCCGGCCCCGGGTGAATTTCTCCCTGTGGAGGTACGGGGTGCCGGGGTGGTCGGCCGAGGGGACAGGCCACTGGAGGGAGCCCTCCCGGTCCAACCGTTCGTAGGTGACGCCGCCGTAACTGGGCGTGACCCGGGCGATTTCATCCATCACCTCGGCGGGTGAGGCGAAGTCAAAACCGGCCGCGCCCAGCCGTTGGGCCAGCATACAGAGGATTTCCCAGTCGGCCTTCGCCTGGCCCGGCGGGTCCACGGCCTTGCGCACCCGCTGGATGCGCCGGTCGGTGGCGGTGAAGGTGCCGTCCTTCTCGGCGAACGACGCCGCCGGCAGGACGACGTGGGCCAGTTGGGCCGTCTCCGTCATGAAGATGTCCTGGACGGCTAGGAACTCCAGTTTCTCCAGGCACTCCCGGGCATGGTGGATGTCGGGGTCGGAGAGGAGGGGGTTTTCCCCCATCACGAAAAAGCCCCGCAGGCGGCCCTCGCCCGCCGCGTTGACCATCTCCACGACGCTCAGGCCGACCCGATCGGGCAGGCCCTCCACCCCCCAGGCGGCCTCAAATTTGGCCTTCGCCTCCGGCGAGGTGACCGCCTGGTAGCCCGGGTAGACGTTGGGGAGGCCGCCCACGTCGCAGGCGCCCTGGACGTTGTTCTGGCCCCGCAGGGGGTTAACGCCGCCGCCGGGGACCCCCAGGTTGCCGGTCAGCATGGCCAGGTTGGCGATGCTCTTGACGTTATCGGTGCCGGTGGTGTGCTGGGTGATGCCCATCGCGTAGAGAATTGCGGCGGGCTTGTTCTGGGCGTACATCCGCGCTGCGGCGCGCAGGTCCTCCGCCGGGATGCCGGTAATTTCCTCCACCCGCTCCGGCGGGTACCCCTGGACCACCCGCCACATCTCCTCAAACCCCTCGGTCCGCGTCTCTATGAACTCCTGGTCGGCCAGTTCCTCGGTGATGATGACGTACATCAGCCCGTTGAGCCAGGCGACGTCGGTGCCGGGGCGGGGGCGCAGGTAGAGGTCGGCCAGACGGCCGATCTGGACCTCGCGCGGGTCAATGACGACCACTGTCGCCCCCCGCTCCTTCGCCTTGAGAACGTGGCTGGCGATGAGGGAGTGGGTCTCGGTGGTGTTGGAGCCGGTAATCAGGAAGCAGCGGGTGTGCTGGCTGAACTCCGGGGTGGAGTTGGTCATCGCGCCACTGCCGAAGGCGGCGGCCAGACCGGCCACCGTGGGGGCGTGTCAGAGGCGGGCGCAGTGGTCCACGTTGTTGGTCTTGAAGACGGCGCGGGCCAGTTTCTGGGCCAGGTAGTTCTCCTCGTTGGTGCACTTGGCGGAGACCAGGAAGCCCAGGGCGTCGGGGCCGTAGGTATCGCGGATGTGGGTCAGCCGATCCGCGACCAGGCCCAGCGCCTCGTCCCAGGACGCCTCCCGGAAGGAGTCCCCTTCCCGGATGAGGGGGGTCGTCAGCCGGTCGGGGTGGTGGACGAAGGCGGCGGCGTTCCAGCCCTTGATGCAGAGTTTCCCCTGGCTCACCGGGTGCTCCTTATCCGGCATCACGCCGACGATTTCGCCGTCCAGAACCTGAAGGTAGAGGCCGCAGCCGGCCCCGCAGTAGGGACAGATGGTGAGGATGTTTCGGTAGTCCATCGTTTTGCTCCGCTACTCGGTGTAAAAGAAAGATGCCAAATCTTCGGCAGGGATATATCGGGTGGCCTGCCGGAATATGGCCCGCAGGGTACCCGCATCCAGTTCCCTGTGACGGGGAATCGTCAGAATCTGCTTTTCGCCTGTTGCACGAAATCAGCGCATCTTGACGTGACTTCCCCGTTGAGTCTGAACAGTAAAGCCGAAGCGCTCCAGAATACGGATGACGTCATCCCCGGATAGGCGGCGCAACTTCGGCATAGAGGGGCTCCATTTCCAAGGTAATCAGTACAGGTGGATTTGGAACCAGTCCCAATTCTTCCAGATTCTCCCCCTCCAGGTGAAGCAGAATTGCCTCGCGCAGGTTTTTGACCGTCTCATCCAGAGTTTGGCCCCGAGTCACAACCGCCAGGTTCAGACACTCCGCCACATATCCGCGCTGCTCACCAGGATAAATCACAGCCTGAATGGTGTAGCGTCTCATTGGTAACCCCCTATGATTCTGCCGGGTCTGCCGCCAGGTCGGCCTCCATTTCGGCGATCATCGCCTCACACAGAGCGAGTTCCTCCTGCTGCTGGGCCAGTTCGTGCTCGGTCATCCCGACCATGCTCTCCAGCGTGTCCACCTGGATTTGCCAGGTCTGCCGCGCGGCATCATCCGGGGCTTTGGCCAGGAGCCGGCGGGCGATCTCCAACTCGTAGCGCAGGCGTTCCAACTCGGGCTCCAGAACGTCCCAAATCTGGCTGTAGGCCTCTGCGGCCCGGTCTTCCCACTGCCGGAGCACCTCCCGTTTCATCGCAGTACGCGCTTCCCCCTCGTTGCGAGGGACCGAGGCGAAGTAACGGCCCTCATCCAGGGCGCATTCGGCGAATCCCTCCAGCCGGGTGTGCGCCCGGGGCAGAAAAGCCTCCAGCACCTCCACCGCCTCGGCCGTGCCCTCGTGGGCCAGGAACACCAGCGCCTCTTCCATTTCCCACCGCCAGGAGGTCTCGCTTTCCAGCAGAATCCGGCGCGCGTCGGCGACGGTCTGCGGGTGCTGGCGCATGTCAAAGGGCGGGCAGCAGCGGCCGTAGCCAGGGCACGACTCGCCGCAGGTGGAGATGCGGTACCACAGGCCGCCTTCCAGTGGCACCAGGCCGCCACGCACCAATTTCAGGTTGCCCTCAAACTCCTCCACGCCGGCGTAGTCGGCAGTGACGACATCGCGGTAGCCAGCGCAGCAGAGGCCACAGCCGGGGCACCGCCGGCCGCAGTCGGCGCTCTCCATCAGCCGGCCGTGCTCGTCCTCGGCCACGATCACGCCGTCCACCCAGCGCGGGTCATAGGGCGGAGTCCAGGGCATCCAGTCGGCCCGAGTGTCCATCGGTTCCTCCTATGTCACCAGATTAAACCAACCGCAGAGAACACGGATGTAAGGGCAATCAGCGACTATCCGTGTAAGACGCTTCTATCAGCACATCAGGGAGTGGGGAAGGATAGAATCTGAGATGGCGTCTTTCGGCCACGATCAGTGCGGTCAAAGTCCGCGTCAAAACTGACTATCTCCAGCACATCATTCTTGGCAGCCATGTATTGATAGGCATCGTCAAAATCCAGGCGAAACTGCTGGGCGATCTCTGCCAGGGCCTCCAATTCCTCAACTCGCAGGGATAGCATCGTCACGCCGGCCCGTATTAGGTCGCTGACGAATTGGCGGAAGGTTTCGACAAGTCCCTGGCGAAAGAGTAATACCCCTACGGAATGGACAGCGTAATCAGTAACAAAGAACTCATGCTGACCGGTCCGGGAAAGCAATGCTTTCGCTTCTTCTGCCCTTTCCTGACCAAGCAGGATCTCCAGAAAAATGTTGGTATCCAGCAGAAGCCTCATTCCTGTTCCGTCCGCCAAGCCAGAATCCGGTGCTGGAGTTCCACCGAAGTGTAGCGGGTACCCATATCCCGCAGCGCACCGGCCCATTCAAATCGCGGCTGAGCCCGTGCCCTCCCTGCGCGCTTTGCCAGCAGAAATTCAATAAAATCTCGCACTTCCTGCCGAATATCTGCGGGGAGTAACCGAACGACTTCCTCCACAGGGCATGTCATTTCCTGCATCTCCGCCTCCTTACCTAAAGTTTACCTATGTCGCCTCATCTCAGCCCCTCCGCCAGCGTCAGCGAGAGCGGCGGGGCGGCGAAGAGGTCAGCGCCGGGTTCGTAGCCCAGCAGTTCCGCCATGTCCCGCCGCATCAGGTCGTAAAGGACGGTCAGCGGGATGTGGGCCGGGCAGGTCAGTTCGCACTGGCGGCAGCCCACGCAGCGGGCCGCCATGTGCATGGCCCGGATGAGGTGGAAGGACGGGAAGGGCGGGGCCAGCACCCCCGGCTCCACCCAGAGGGGGTCCTCCAGCGCGCAGGCCTCGCAGAAGCACTCCGGGCAGATATTGCGGCACCCGTAGCATTTGATGCACTTGGCGAACTGTTCCCGCCAGAAGGCCCAGCGCTCCGCAAAGCCCATCTGTTCGTACTGAGCGACCAGCGGATGGGGCGAGCCGGCGGGGGCCGGCGAGCCCAGCACCACCGCCTGGGGCCAGCCCTCCGTCTTCGGGAAGGGGGCGTCGCAGTGGCACTCTTCCGCCTCTTCCGCCGTGCAGGCGACCCCCAGGATGTAGAGCCGATCCGGGTCCACCTGCTGCCGTTTGGCCATCTCCACCAGCGCGCGCAGGTCGCAGGCGCGGGCGACGATGCCCAGGCGGGCCTGCGGATAGCGCTTCTGGAGCAGGGAGACGACCGAGGCCAGGGGGTAGCGGGGGGAGAGGACCAGTTCGGAGAGGTCATCCCCCTGGCGGAAGAGATACGGCGCGGTGCCCACGACGGTCTGTCGCAGGCCAACGACGCCATCCAGTTCGGGAAGTTTCTCCGCCACGTGGGCGCGCAGGGTATCCAGAAGGTCGGAATGGGTCATCGGTAGATACTCCTGTTGGAAGTTATCGGAGTCCCAGCAATCGGCGGGCAAACCGCCGGATTTTTCC
>CALDFY010000150.1 GCA_937942115.1 uncultured Anaerolineae bacterium
CGTTGGATTGTAACAGCATTTCACCCCGTTTGCTTCCTTTGGGTGCCGGTTGACCGTTAACGAGAAGTTTGGGTCCTGACCAGAAACTCGTTTTGACTTCAATGTCTTGTCCTTCAAAACCTTCTATATTCAGTTTGTAACTCACGTTTGTTCCTCCTTGCTGTTGTGAGAAATTTAGGAAAAGCGTGGTATGTGTCCAACGGCTCGCGCTTCAGCCGCGCCGCCGAAGGCGGCGTCGCGTCGTCTGGAGCGGGTCAGGCGGCGCTACAATGTATATAGGACTATCAACACGAGTAGAGGCACTGTAAGAACAATATGCAAGAGCAATTGGATTCTGGCGAGTCCCAGTCTTAGTTTAAGATCAGGGAGAGATATTGCCTGATCAATCGCGTAAATTTCACTGGCGCAAAGTTTCAGGACCTCCTTTGCACGTTTTCGATGCACCTGAACGTATTGCAATGTGCGGTAAGTGTAAGCTGCGCCAAAGATATTCAATATGACCATCAACAAGGGCAAAATAAGGCCGTTGATGACACTTAGGCTCTGTATAGAAAAGCCAAAGGTCAGGGCAACTACAGTGAGGGTGACCACTATATTCGTAAACGTCAAGCGTTGTTCCTCAAGTTTGCTCATCCGTTCGTATTGATGCTCGTAATACATACGGTAGAATTCTGGATTCATTTTTGTTTCGGAGGGCATAATCCAACACCTCCCAAAGGATAAGCAAGTTATATCCGGCAACCGTCCACCCAAGCCGCAAATTTGTGACGTTATGGGACGCAGATTTCAGGCTTGCCCCCAGATTCTGATGATGTTCAAAGACCATCCGCGAAAATCGGCGTGAATCTGCGTCCACAGGATGGCCCTACCCGCATACCGGCGGGCGGCGGTCAAACCAGGGGCGGGCCTGCTCCAACTGCCCGGCCAGCCGGAAGAGCGTCGCCTCCTCCCCGAAGCGGGCCACAAAGTGCATCCCGATGGGCAACCCCTCGTCGTTCCACACCAGCGGCACCGACATCGCCGGCTGCCCGGTGACGTTGAAGACGGGCGTGAACGGGATGAAGGCGAAGACCTCCTCCGCCAGCGCCTCAATCCCGGCCAGTTTGTTCAGCAGCGCGCCCGCGTTCAGGCTCCCCAGCAGTTTCAGCGCAAACGCCTTGACGCCGGTGGGCTGGAGCCACCCGATCTCCATCGGCGGCGTCGCCAGCGTGGGGGTCAGGAGGACGTCGTACCGCTCAAAGAACGCCCCCACCTGACGGGCCGCGTACTGAAGCGAGCGCAGGGCGCTGGCGTACTCACCCGCCGAAATCTGCCGCCCCAGGAGACCCAGCGCCCACGTCGCCGGCTCAAATTCCCCGTAGCGGGCCTTCTTCCCGGTGAGGACCTCCCCCTCCGCGATGTCCGCCCGGGTCTCCGCGCAGACCATGGTCAGAAAATCGCGGGCGAAGGCATGGCCGTCTATCTGCGGCGCCGCCTCCTCCACATCGTGGCCCAGGTCCTGGCACAGGCGGGCCGTCTCCTCCACCCCCCGGACGCAGTCGGGGTGGACGGTGCCGGGCAGGAGGGGCCGGGTGGTGAAGGCGACCCGCAGTCGGCCCGGGTTGCGCCCCACCTCCTCCAGGAACGGGCGCTGGGGGGGCGGGATGATGTACGGCGCGCCGACGTCCGGCCCGGCGGTGGCGTCCAGCATAGCCGCGCTATCCCGCACCGAGAGGGTCAGGACATGGTGGATGGCCATCCCGCGCCAGGCCTCGCCGATGTCGGGGCCCATGGGGATGCGGCCGCGCGTCGGCTTCAGCCCGAAGACGCCGCAGCAGGAGGCGGGGATGCGGATGGAGCCGCCGCCGTCGTTGCCGTGGGCGAGGGGAACCAGGCGGGCGGCCACCGCCGCCCCCGACCCTCCGCTGGACCCGCCGGTCGTCCGGGAGAGGTCCCAGGGGTTGCGGGACGGCCCGAAGAGGGCCGGCTCTGTGTACGGCACCAACCCCAACTCCGGCGTGTTGGTCTTGCCCAGAATCACCACCCCAGCCGCCCGGTAGCGCCGGACGATTTCGCTATCGTGGTCGGGGACGAAGTCGCGGAAAAAGCGGCTGCCGTTCCGGGTGGGGACTCCGGCGGCGTAGGCCAGCAGGTCTTTCAGCAGGAAGGGCACGCCCTGGAACGGCCCCTCGGGCAGTCCTTCCTGCACCTGCCGGCGGGCGAGGTCGTACATCGGGTGGATGACGGCGTTGATGTGGGGGTTGACCGTCTCTATGCGGCGAATCGCTTCTTCTACCAGTTCGGCCGGGGAGATTTCTTTGCGGCGGACCCGTTCGGCCAGTCCGAGGCCATCGTAGCGGTCGTACTCGGTGAAACCGTTCATATTCCCCCCTTTGTAAAAATTGTATCCCAAATGAAGCAAAAGTCAAATGCAAATGATGGTTCAGCCTCACCCCTCCCCCTGGCGGCGCAGTCGCTGGGGGTGGGGTGAGGAAGAGAGAAGTCCCTCCGGAATCCCGGCGCGCTATTTGCCTCTCGCCCCAACCCTGTTATAATTCTTTCTGTGAATCCGGTACGACGTATCTGGCTGACCCTCATCCTTCTACTGGCCGCCTGCCGGGGGCCGGCCTCCCCGACGGGGGACCCGACCCCGGTCCCGCCTACGCCTACCCCGACGCCGGTCCCCGAGACCCCCGAAGCCGTGGCGGCGGCCTTCCTGGTGGCCTGGGAACAGGGGGATACGGACGGGATGTACGGCCTGCTTCTGCCGAGCCTCCAGGCCGTCGCCCCCCCGGACCAGTTCGCCGCCCGCTATCAGGCCACCGTCCAGACCGCCACCGTCCTCACCGCCACCGCAACCCTCCGGGCCGTTTTGCAGGACGGCGCCCGGGCGCAGGCCGCCGCCCGTCTCTCCTGGGAGACCGCACTGGTGGGAACTGTGGTCACCGATACCCTTATCTCGCTGGTCCTGCAGGACGGCCACTGGTGGGTGGAGGGGAGTCCCGGCGACCTCATCTGGCCGGGGCTGGGGGAGGCGAATTATCTCTATATGGACTATCACATCCCCGCCCGGGCCAACATCTACGACCGCAACGGCCTGGCGCTGGCGGCGGAGGGGAAGATTGTCACCGTGGGCGTCGTCCCCGGCCGGATTCGGGATGAAGGGGCCGTCCTGGCCGCCCTTTCCCGCCTGACCGGGCTTTCGCCGGAGGCGATTCGGGCCCGCTACGCCGGCCGCCCCGCCGACTGGTGGACCCCCGTCGCCGACATCCCGGCCCAGGTCAGCGTGGAGAACGCCGACCTTCTCCTGAACACGCCGGGGATTGAGGCCCGGGAGAAGCCGGGGCGGGTGTACTGGGGGGACGGCATCGCGCCGCACGTCGTCGGCTGGGTGGGCCTCATTCCGGCGGAACGGGCGGAGGAGTACCGCCGCCAGGGCTATCGCGGCGACGAATGGGTGGGCGTCGCCGGGCTGGAGGCGTGGGGAGAGCCGTACCTGGCCGGGCGGCACGGCGGCACCCTCTACCTGATGTCCCCCACCGGCCAGACCCTGGGGGTCCTGGCCCGTCGGGAGGCTGTCCCCAGCTGGGCAATCTACACCACCCTGGACCGGGAGTTCCAGCAGAAGGTGGAGACCATTCTGGGCGACCGGCGCGGGGCCATCGTCGTCCTGGACGTCCATACCGGGGCGGTGCTGGCGATGGCGAGCGGTCCGGGCCTGAACCAGAACGTTTTTGTGGGACCGGGGAGCGGGCCGGAGCGCGCCGCCGTCCTCAACCACCGCGACCGCCCCCTCCTGAACCGCGCGACCCAGGGGGTGTACCCCACCGGGTCGGTCTTCAAGGTGGTGACGATGGCGGCGGGCCTGGAGAAAGGCGGGCTGACCCCGGAGAGCGGTTTCTGGTGCCCCGGCTACTGGGAGGGGATGGGCCCGGCGTACCGGAAGGAGTGCTGGAAGGCCCACGGGAGTATCAACCTGAAGGACGCGCTGACCGCTTCCTGCAACACGACGTTTTTCACGGTGGGACAGGCGCTGGACCGGATAGACCCGACCATTCTCCCCTCCTTCGGGCGCGCGTTCGGCCTGGGCGTCGCCACCGGCATCATCGGGATTCCGGAGACGCCGGGGCTGATGCCCGACCCGGCCTGGAAGCAGGCGGCGTATGGGACTCCCTGGTGGCCCGGGGACACCGTCAACCTGGCCGTCGGGCAGGGGGACCTGCTGGCGACGCCGCTGCAGGTGGCGCGGATGATGGCGGCGGTCGCCAACGGCGGCACCCTCTACCGGCCCTACGTCGTGGCCCGCATCGGGGCGGCAGGGACGGAGCCGGAAAGGGTCTTCGGGCCGGAGGCCGTGGGGACCCTCCCCGTCTCCCCGGAGCATCTGGCCGTCATCCGGGAGGCGCTGAGGGGCGTCACGACGGCCCCCATCGGCACGGCGACCCATCGGTTTCTGGGGATGAGCATCCCAGTGGCCGGGAAGACGGGGACGGCGGAGAATCCGGGGAAAGAACCCCACTCCTGGTTTGCGGGCTTCGCCCCGGCCGACAGCCCGCAGATTGCCTTTGCAGTGATTGTGGAGAACGCCGGGGAGGGTTCCACGGTAGCGGCGCCGATGGCCCGCCAGGTGGTGGAGGCGTACTTCGGCCTCCCGCTGACCCCCCTCCCGCCGGAGGCGCTCCCCACCCCGACGCCGCAGCCGTAGGAGCGGAGGGGCGGGGGAGCGGAGAGGCAGAGGATCAGAGGGGCGGGCAAAAGAAAGCAAGCCGCGATACCCGCCGCCTTCGGCGGCACTCCCTCCCCTCTCCTGACAAAAGTCAGGAGAGGGGCCGGGGGTGAGGCAAGGGCCGGGGGTGGGGTGAGGCCTCCGCCGCCGAAGGCAAGCGGGAGAGGGCAGGGGGCCGGGGGTGGGGTGAGGGCAGAACGTCCGCCCGCAAAAGTGTCACCAATGATGAACTATCCCGCGATTTGCGATACGCGATACGCGATAACCGATACGCAATGGACAAACTCCTGCGCGGCGCCCGGGAACTGGGCATCCCCCTGAAAGAAAGCCACCTTTCCCTCTTCCAGACCTACTACGAGGAACTGGTGGAGTGGAACCGGCGGTTTAACCTGACCGCCATCACCGACTACGAGGGCGTTCAGGTCCGTCACTTCCTGGATTCCCTTTCCTGCCTGCTGGTCCTGCCCCGGGCCGAACTCCAGGCCGGGGCGCGCGTGATTGACGTGGGCACCGGCGCCGGATTCCCCGGCGTCCCCCTGCGCATCGTCTGCCCGGGGATGCGGCTGACCCTGCTGGAGGCCACCCGGAAGAAAGTGGACTTCCTGGAGCATCTGCTGAGGCGGCTGGGGCTGACGGACGTGGAGGTCATCCACGCGCGGGCGGAGGACCTGGGCCACCGCCCCGGCTATCGGGAGGAGTACGACTGGGCTCTGGCCCGCGCGCTGGCGGAGATGCCCACCCTGGTGGAGTACCTCCTCCCCCTGGTGCGGGTCCGGGGGGCGGTCCTGGCCCAGAAAGGGGAGAATGCCCCTGCCGAGGTCCACGCCGCCGAGGAACCCATCCGCATCCTGGGCGGCCGCGTGCGCAAACTGGTCCCGGTGGACCTCCACGGCCTGGCGGAGACCCGCTACCTGGTCATCGTGGACAAAGTGGCTGCAACGCCCCAAAAGTACCCCCGCCGCCCCGGCATGCCAGAGAAACGCCCTCTCTCGGTGGGACGCGGATGAACGCGGATCAACGCGGATTTTCCCTCTTCCTGGCTTTAGAAATCCTCTTCCTCCTGCTGGGCCTCCTCTACAGCGCCGTCACCCCGGTCTACGAGGCGCCCGATGAGGTCTGGCACGACGCCTACGTCCGCTGGGTGGCGGGGGGGAACGGCCTGCCGCCCCTGGACGAAGACCGCAGCGGCGCCTACCAGGAGGCCGCCCAGCCCCCCCTCTACTACCTGGTCGCCGCCGCTGTCCGCCGCTTCTTCCCGGACGACGACCTCTCCACCCTGATGTGGCACAACCCCTTCTTCGGCTACCAGGCCGGGGGGACGGTCAACGACAACAAAAACATGCTCATCCACACTGACCGGGAACGGTTCCCCTGGACCGGCGCCGCCCGGGCGGTCCACGCCACCCGTCTGGTCTCGTTGTTTTTTGGACTGGTGGCCGTCGCGGCCGCGTGGCTTCTGGCCCGAGAGGCCGTGGGCGAGGGCGCGGGGGGTGCGCTCCCCCTCCGCGCTGCCGCACTGGTCGCGCTGACCCCTCAGTTCCTCTTCATCAGCGGCATCGTCAGCAACGATAGCGCCGCCGCCGCGACCTCCACCCTTGCCCTCTGGATGATGGCGCGCGTCCTGCGCCGGGGGGCCACCTCTCCCCGCGCGCTGCTCCTGGGGGCGCTGGTGGGCCTGGCCGCGCTGACCAAGACCAGCGCGCTCCTCCTGCTCCCCCTGGCCCTGGCCGCGATTCTGCTGGCCCCCTGTGGCGCAAGATTTATCTTGCGCATGCTGGGCAGCGCCGCCGCTGTCGGCGGCTGGTGGTACGCGCGCAACGCCCTCCTCTACGGCGACCCCCTGGGCCTCAGCCGCCACGTCCAGACCCCCTGGGGCCGGCAGACCCCGGCCTCCCTGGCGACCCTGCTGGGCGAGATGCCCCGCCTCTACCGCTCCTTCTGGGGCGCGTTCGGCTGGGGGCACGTGGAGTATCCGGCCTGGCTCTACGCCGCACTGGGCGGGCTGGTGCTCCTGGCCCTGGTGGGGTGGGGACGGGCGCTACTCCGGCGCACCCTCCCGGCCTCCCCGCGCGTCCTCCTGCTGGCCGCCGTCTGGTGCGGCGCCGTCTTCCTGGCCCTCCTCCAGTGGATGCGCCAGGTGGAGGCCCCTCACGGGCGGCTGCTCTTCCCCGCCATCGGCGCCTGGGCCCTGCTGGTGGCAGCGGGGCTGGAACACTTCCCCGGCGCCCGTAGCGCAAGATTGATCTTGCGACCCATCTTGCGCCTGCCCATCCTCGCCCTTCTCTTCCTCAACCTGCTGACCCCTTTTCGGGTCATCCGTCCGGCCTTTGCCCCGCCGCGCCGGATGGACCCCGCCGAGGCCATCCGCGCGGTGAACGGACCCCGGTGGACGTATGGGGAGAGTATACGGTTGCTGGGCGCCGCTCCCGACCGTCCATCGGTGGCGCCGGGGGAGGTGTTGACGGTGCGCGCCTGCTGGACCGCGCTGGCTCCGGTGGAGAAGGACTACACTGTCGTCGTCCAACTGGTGGGGCGGGCAGAGACCCGCATCGGCGAACGGCATACCTACCCCGGCCTGGGACGATTCCCCACCTCCCTCTGGCCCGTCGGGCGGGCCTTCTGCGACGACTACCGGATTCAGGTCGCCCCCTGGGCTCCCGGGCCCGAACTGTACGACGGGCTGATCGGCCTCTACGACCGGGACCCTTCGGCCCCGTTGCCGGTGGTCGGGGAGGACGGTCGGGCGGTGGGGATGCCCGTTGCCTTTCGGGTGCGGGTGGCCCCGGAGCGGCCCCTGGGGGTCACCCCCACCCATTCGCTGGACTACCGCCTGGGGGATGCGATCCGGCTGATGGGGTACGACCTGGCGGGGGGCGTGGAGTCGGGGGGAACGCTGACCGTCACCCTCTACTGGCGCGCCGACGGGGCTCCGGGGGGGGACTACCGGGTCTTCGTCCACCTGCTGGACGCCCGAGGGGAGATGGTGACCCAGCACGACGGCCCGCCCCGGTGGGGCCGGTATCCCACCCCGGCCTGGCGGGCCGGCGACGTCGTCCCGGACGAGCACGTCCTGGCCCTCCCCGGGCCTCTGCCGGAGGGCCCCTTCTCTCTGGCAGTGGGGATGTACCGGCCGGACACGCTGGAGCGGCTGCCGGTCACTGGCCCCGAGGGGGCTCTGCCGGAGGGCCGGATTCTGCTGGACATCCGGCCCTAATAGAAGCCCCAGGGGGCGGCGGGCGGCGAAGCCGCCCGCCGCCCCTTCCCCCTCATCTCCGATAGACCTCCCACAGGTCCTCCTCGCACCGCAGCAGCGCCAGCGCGCTGTGGACGTCCAGAATCTCGCCCCTCCGGGCCATCTCCAGCGCGCGAGGCACCGGCACCGGGTGGACCTCTATGATTTCCCCCGGCTCCAGGCGCGGCGTGCGGCAGAGGCGGACGTTGCGGGCCAGGACGATGTGGCCGACCTGGTCAAAAAGGCTGACGCCGGTGCGGAAGAAGCCCTTGTACTCCCAATCATCGCTCTCGCCGCCCACCTCTTCCTCCAATTCGTGTCGGGCCAGGTCCAGCGGGGAGCCCTGAAAGTCGTGGAACCCCCCGGCGGGCAGTTCCCAGGACCAGTCGTCTATCAGATAGCGGAACTGGCGGATGAGGACGACCTGTCCGTCGGCGGTCACGGGGACCACCCAGACGGCCCCGGCCGCCTCCACGTAGACGAAAGGGCGGACCTGGCCGTCGGGCCAGCGGGCGATGTCCTCCCGGACGCGGAACATCCGGAAGGTATACGGGTATCGGGTCTCCAGGCGCTCCCACCCCAGCGCGCGGCCGTTGGGTTTATCGGTTGAGGTCATACGGTCTCCTTCACGGCACCAGCCGCAGGATGCCCTCCGCCTGCGCTTCCACCTCCGTCCGTCCCCAGAGCATCGGGTGGTACTGGATATTCCGCCAGGGGTCCATCATATCGTCGTAGTGGCGGTGGAACGGGTGGCCCGATTGCCCCGTGGTGTGCATGGAGAGCGACCGGGACCAGTCTCCCACGTCCACAATCTGGCGGTAGGAGGGGACAGTGCGCACAGCATACGGCGCGTTGAAACTGTAGGCGGTGTTGTTGACCGTCCCAGCGGTCCCGTCAACTGCGACGGGCCCCCGGTTGAAGATGCGCTCCACCCAGGCGATGCCGCTCTGCCCCAGCGCCTGATTCTTAAAGGTCGCCGTGTGCAGGTCGCCCCAGCGCCACTTCTCCATATCCCGCCCCAGCCGCTCCGTCAACTCCCTCACCGCGTCGTCCATCGCCAGACGGATGACCTCGTCCCGCGTCTCCACCTGAGGCGTCCGTCGGTCATCAAACCAGGGGGACCGGGGGTCCGCCAGGATGTCCTCCAGAGCGTACAGCGTGAACGTCTTCGCCTGTCGCAGGATGGAGTCCCCCAGGTCGTCCTGGAACGTCCGCTCCATCAGATGGAGACGGAAGGACTCAAAGAGCGCGGCGGCGGCACTATCGCGGGTCGCCTGCATATCCCAGGCGCGCAGCAGTTCGGCCGGGCGGGGGTCGGGGTAGTCGGCCAGAGCGGCCAGCACATATGGCATGGCCTCCCGCGTCCAGACGGAGAGGTTATCCCCCTGGATGGCCTTCATGTCGTCCACCGAGATAGGAGTGAGTTGCTCTATGAGTTCCACGATGCGCTGGGCGCGCAGGGCGGTCCGGTCGCTCCAGTCCACCGTGAGCAGATACGGGAAGTCGGGCCCCACCACCGCGTTGTTGGCGGTGACGATGTACCCTTCCGGCGGGTTGAAGGCGCGCGGCAGTTCGTCAAAGGGGATGTAGTCCACCCACTCATATTCGCCGGTCCATCCGGGGACGGGGACGGAGCCGTCGCCTCTGGCGCGGATGGGGACGCGGCCGGGCATCTGATAGCCGATGTTCCCCTCCACGTCCGCGTAGACGAAGTTCTGGCTGGGGACGTCCCAGTACGAGAGCGCCTCCCGGAACTCTTCCCAGTTCTGGGCCCGGTCCAGCAGCAGGATACTCCGCATCAGCGTCCCGGGCTGGAGCGCAGTCCAGGAGAGGGCCAGCGGCTGCCAGCCGTAGGACCAGTCCTCTTCCTCCCCGCCGACGATGTCGTTGATGATGGGGCCGTGGCGGGTGATGCGGGCGAAGACCACCACTGGCTCCTTCTCCCCGGCGACGCGGATTTCCTCCCGGACGATTTCCATATCCTCCCAGCGGCCCCTGTACTCGTACTGGTTGGGGTTTTCGGGGTTGACTTTCTCAATGAAGAGGTCCTGGACGTCCGGGTTGACGTTAGTGACGCCCCAGGCGATGCGGTCGTTATGGCCGATGACGACGCCCGGACTGCCGGGGAAGGACGAACCGACGACGTTGAGGGGACAATGGGGCCCTTTGGGTTCGCAGTGGAGGCCGACCTCGTACCAGATGGAGGGCATTTGGATGCCCAAGTGGGGGTCGTTGGCCAGAATGGGCATCCCCGTCTCGGTGCGGCTGCCGGCGACGA
The DNA here is from genome assembly GCA_937942115.1 of uncultured Anaerolineae bacterium. Classification (GTDB taxonomy): domain Bacteria; phylum Chloroflexota; class Anaerolineae; order B4-G1; family DUEL01; genus SpSt-77. Next base: position 10,216 of record CALDFY010000150.1, read on the forward strand.
CCCAGTTGTTGCTCCCCAGGTCGGCCCCTTCGCCCAGGAAGTGGGCCGTGAAGACGGCCTCCGGCACCGACCGGAGCGTCGCCTGGGTCAGCGGGTGGGGGACAATGACGGGACGGCCCGGCGGCGGGGCGGGCATCAGTTCGGGGACGGCCCCGGTCCCCACCCGGGCGATGAGGGCGGCGCGAACCAGTTCGGCGTTCATATTGCCCCCCAGGTCCCAGGCCATCACCTTCCCCCAGGTGACGGTGTGAACCGGCTCCCAGGGTTCGGGCTCCACGTTCCGGCCCATCAGGCCCAGGAGGGTGAACTCCAGCCCCAGGCGGCCCTTGTGGGTGGAGATGTAGGCGTTGACGCCCTCCGCGTAGGCTTCCAGCGCGGCGCGGGTCTCTGGGTCGGCCTGCGCCCACTCCAGCGCAGCCACCCGGTGCCAGCCGATGGTGCGGACGAAGCGGTCGGTGGGGAGGGCGGATTTGCCCAGGATTTCTGAAAGCCGCCCGGAGCCCAGCCGTCGCCAGAATTCCATCTGCCAGAAGCGGTCCTGGGCGTGGACGTACCCCTGGGCGAAGAGGAGGTCGTGGAGGTTGGAGGCGTAGATGTGGGGGACGCCCCACCGGTCCCGGATGACAGTGACGGGGGCGCGCAGGCCGGGGACCTTCAGGGTGCCGTTGACCGGGGGCCAGGGTCGGCGGACGGCCGTGTAGCCGACGCCGAAGCCCGCCAGACCGAGGATCAGGATGACTACGAGGAGAGCCAGCAGGACGCGTCCGAGGATTCGCATGGCTTTTCCCTCCTTTGGAAAGGCAGATGGTGGATAAAAGGTGGCGTCCTGTTTCATATATACTCCAGAATGCCGGAAAGGGCAAATGGTGTATGGGGGGCGACTTGCGCAGCGGGGCAAAGTGTGGTATAAGTAAAGTGCAAAGGCCCCCGTAGCTCAGCAGGATAGAGCACCGGCCTCCGGAGCCGGTGGCCCGCGTTCGAGTCGCGGCGGGGGTACTGGAAACGGGAGGGATGGGGTGAGGTGCGGCTTCTCCAGTAGTGGCGGGTGACATCCTTACTGCGCAGAGCGTCATTAGAGCGGACTGTAAAACTGCAAATATGAATCAGGTCATTCAAATATCAGTGGATGAGTCGGGATGTATTCTCATCCCCGCTCCTTTGGCTGAGTGGCTACATTTATCACCGGGGATGACTCTGGTCGTTGAAAAGGTTGAGCAGGACGGCGTGCGCCTGCACATTCAACCAAAGCCAACTACCCTCGTTGAGAAGGACGGTGTGCTGGTCGCCAGAGTCAGCGCTCTCAGCAACCTCAATGAAGTAACGCGCCATGAGCGTAACCGCCGCGTGTCTGATCTCTTGCAGCGAGTTGGCTTGTGAGAATCCTGCTGGATACCTCCATCCTGGTTGCTGCAATGGTTGAGGCGCACCCTGCCCACGAGCAGGGTTTGGCTTGGCTCAAACGGGTTGTTAGCGGAACGGACAAAGGATTGATTGCCGCGCATTCGCTTGCTGAACTTTATGCTATTCTTACGACCCTCCCCGTCTATCCTCGCATCTCGCCTTCAGAAGTGCATCAACTGATCAAGCATAATATCGCCGGGAAACTTGAAATTGTGTCCCTGGCTGGTCAAGACTACATCCGACTGATAGAGCATTTGGCTACGCTCGGCATTGTCGGTGGCGCAACTTATGATGGATTGATTCTCCATACCGCTGCGAACGCGCAGGTTGACCTGGTGGTAACGCTCAACGAGAAGGATTTCCGAAGGGTATACCCGGACCTGGCGGATAAGATCATTGCGCCATGATGGGTCGGTGGAAGCGTTACTCATCTCCCAAACTGTGCGCATAAGTTTTCCCCTTATCTGACCCCTGAGCGGACAGGCGATTGTCATTACTCCTCTAATGACCGGATCCCAGGCATTGTTTAGGGAATTGTCCGTGGCCGGTCAGGATGCCCTGGTGACCGGAATGCACCCCAAGGCCCGCCAGCCGTCAAAGAACGGTCGGTGGGCTTATTTATATCTGTGAAAAAGAGGGCCAAATATGAGCAGTGTAACTCTCCCGGGTATTCAGAAAGTCAAAAATTGGATCGCCCTTACCCGCCCTCCTTTTCACACGGTGGGCATCTTACCCTTTGCACTGGGGGCTGTGATGGCATACTGGGAGACCGGTATGTTCCACTGGGCCCTCTGGGGCTGGGGTACCCTGGCGGTGGTGCTGATTATGCTCAGCACCTACCTGGCCGGGGAGTATTTTGACTATGAGGGAGACCGCATCTCCCGCCAGGTGAACCCCAACCGTTTCGCCGGCGGGTCGGGTGTGTTGCCAACCGGTGCGGTAGACCGTCGGATTCCCCTGATCGGGAGCATCATCGCATTGGCCCTGGCCGGGGGGGTGGGCCTGGTCATCTGGCTGGGCTACGGCACCGGCCCCTGGACCATCTTCCTGGGCATCATCGGGATGATCGGGGGCTTTTTCTACTCCGTTCCGCCGGTCCGCTGGGCGGCTACCGGCACCGGTGAGATATGGATTGCGTTCTGCTACGGCTGGCTGCCGGTTGCGGTGGCCTTTTATCTGCCCACCGGACGGTTGGACCCGCTGGTCCACTGGGTCAGCATCCCCATTGCAGCCACCATCTTCAACGTCATCCTGCTGAACGAGTACCCCGATTATCCGGCCGACCGGGCGACCCAGAAACGCAACCTCCTGGTGCGCCTGGGGCCGGAGAAGAGCGCCCGTCTCTTCGCCGCCGCCCATGGGCTCGGGTGGCTGGGAATGATTGGGTCCATAACGGCCGGAGTTCCGGCCCGAACGCTTCTTTTCTACGCGCCCATCTTCCTCCTCTCTGCGGGACTGGTGGTAGCCGTGCTGCGCGGGGTATACCGCCATCCCCGCCGTCTGGAAGCGGCCTGTGGGCTGAACATCGCCGTCAACCTGGGCACCACTCTGGCCTACATCCTGGGCTTTCTGGTGCGATGACATGCGGAGAATGAACGGCGATTCCCCTCATCCCCACCGCAAAGTCTGGCCCTTTTTCTGGCCCCCCTCGCTGCTCCTGCGGCAGGGAGCCAGCACCCTCTACTTCGGCCTTCTGGTAGGCTGGCGGTATCTCCCTTACTGGCTGATTCGCGAAAGCGTCCGGTCTATGCCGGTGGCTGCCGGGGCCATCGGTATGGGATGCATCGGCTTCCCGGCCCACCCGGCCTGGGAAGTCACCGCCGCCTGCAACCTCCACTGCATCCACTGCCATACCTCCGGCAGACGCCCCGCCCCCGATGAACTGACCACCGCCGAGGCGAGGCGGTTCATAGAAGACCTGGCGGATGTACGGGCGTTCCGGATGCTGGTCTATACCGGCGGTGAGCCGCTGGTGCGTTCGGACGTCCTGGAGTTAATGGACTATTCCCGGCGGGTCGGATTCGCCAACGTCATCGCCACCAACGCTACACTCATTGACGACGCGCTGGCCCGCGACCTGCGGCGGGTCGGCGTCGTCGGGGCCGCCGTCAGTCTGGACGCGCCCGACAAGCGGGTCCACGACTTCGTACGCGGCAGCCCCCGCGCATACGAGCGGGCCATAGAGGGGATGCGCGCGCTGCGCCGGGCCGGCATCCTTCTCCAGATTAATGTGACGGCGATGAAATACAACATAGACCTGCTGGACGAATTGCTGGCCCTTGCAGACGAACTGGGCTCCAGCATTATGTTGCTCTATCAACTGGTCCCTGTGGGGCGGGGCGAGAGCATCGCGGCCGCTTCTCTGGACCTGACGGAGAACGAGCGGCTGCTGCGCTTCCTGGCCGAGAAACAGCGGACGATCCACCCCATCGTAGAGCCGGTCGCCGGCCCCCAGTACTGGCCCCACCTTCTGGAGCAGCGGGGGCTGAAAGACGGCCTCTGGCTCCGCCTGGCCCGGCTTCTCTTCCACGGCTGCTCCGCCGGACGGGGGTTCGTCTACATCAAGCCCAACGGCGACGTCTGGCCCTGCCCGTTTGTGGACGTCTGTTGCGGGAACGTGCGGGAACGGCCGTTCCGCGATATCTGGCAGAACTCTCCGGTGTTTGAGGACCTGCGCCATCGGGAGACCCGGCTCAAGGGCAAGTGTGGATGGTGTCGCTACAACGGGATTTGTGGGGGGTGCCGGGGACGCGCACTGGCGCTAACAGGGGACTACATGGCCGCTGACCCCACCTGTTTCATCGGGACTTGATCGGGAGCCGTCGCCCGGGCCCATTTGACAAACGCCCCCTTTGGTCTACAATATCCCCGCGCTGGTTCTCTCTCCATTGGCTATCAGGAGGTGCCCGGTGGCGACCGGTTACGTCTATCACCCCGTCTATCTGGAGCATCACCAGCCCGGCCATCCGGAAAATGCCCGCCGTCTGGAGCGCATTATGGCCGCGCTCCGGGACGCGGGGGTCCTGGAGCGGCTGACCCCCGTAGAGGCCCGCCCAGCCACAGAAGAGGAACTGGCCCGGGTGCACACCCCGGGCTACATCGCCCAGGTGCGGCGGGTGGCGGAGCGGGGCGGCGGCCATCTGGATGCCGACACCTACATGAACGCCCGTTCCTACGACGCCGCCGTCATGGCCGCCGGGGGGCTTCTGGCTCTGGTGGAGGCGGTGGTGGGGGGACAGGTCCGTAACGGCTTCGCCCTGGTCCGCCCGCCGGGCCACCACGCCCTCCCCGACCGGGGCATGGGCTTCTGCCTCTTCAACAACGTCGCCGTCGCCGCCCGCCACGCCCAGACCCTCCCCGGCGTCCGGCGTGTCTTCATCGCCGATATAGACGTCCACCACGGCAACGGCACCCAGGCCGTCTTTGAGGCTGACCCCACTGTCTTCTACTTCTCCACCCACGAGTACCCCTACTACCCCGGCACCGGTCACTGGAGCGAAGCGGGCGTCGGCGAAGGGGAAGGCTCCGTCCTCAACGTCCCCCTGCCCGCCGGAGTGGGAGACCTCGGGTTTGGTCGGGTCTACGAAGAACTGGTCTGGCCGCTGGCCCGCCGCTTCCGCCCCGACCTGATCCTGGTCTCCGCCGGGTACGACTCTCACTGGCAGGACCCCCTGGCGATGATGCAACTCTCGCTGACGGGCTATGCCCGTATTGCGCGGGAACTGGTCGCAATGGCGGAGGAACTCTGCGGGGGACGGATTGTCTTCACGCTGGAGGGGGGTTATCACCTGGATGTGCTGGCGCACGGGGTGCTGAATGCCTTCTACGCGCTGCTGGGGGAGGAGACGATTTCCGACCCCTTCGGCCCGCCGTTCCCCGCCAGCGAGCCGGATATCGGGCCCCTGCTGGCGCGCCTGAAGGAACGGCATCAGGTGCTTTGATGTGGATGTTCCGTTCGTAGTCAGGCACGGAGCGTAGCGGAGTGCCGTTTAGGTTTAGATAGACGCGACTCCGCTTCGCTTCGTCGCTGACTACAAACCACTTACATGTTGTGAGGAAGCATGAAGTCTTTCCGGTGGTTCCTGCTTGCGGCCCTCTCCCTTCTGATGGTATTCCCTCTCCCGGCGCAGGCCCAATCCGGCGGGCCGGGGGAGACCGCCGGTCCGCCTCCCGTTCATGAGCACATCGTCGCTCCGGGGGAGACGCTCTTCTCCATCGCCCGGCGGTACGGGACCACGGTGGACGCCATCGCCCACGCCAATGGGATCGCCGACCCCAGCCAGATTTTCAGCGGCCAGCGACTGGTGATTCCGGGCGCGCTGGGGCCGGTGGATGCGTGGACGGCCCACATCGTCCGCCCCGGCGAGACCCTGGCCGGCATCGCCCGCCAGTACGGCCTGGACTGGCAGACCGTCGCGCTGGCAAACCACCTGGTCAACCCGACCCTGCTGGCCGTCGGGCAGGTCGTGCGGATACCGACCGGCCAGGAGAAGGCGACGGGTGCCCTTCACGCCGTCCAGCCCGGAGAGACCCTGTTCCATGTGGCCTTCCGGTACGGGGTCTCCTTCTGGGACCTTCTGGCGGCGAACTGGACCGACCGGCCCCCCGTCGCCCTTTCCGGGCAGTGGCTGCTGGTGCCCGGCGCGCGGCCGACCTGGATGCCGTCCCCCTTCCAGAAAATAGACGTCACCCCGATTCCGGCGCGCCAGGGGGATGCCCTCACCGTCATCGTCCACACCACGAAGCCGGTGATATTGGAGGGTCGTCTTTTTGACCGCGCCGTCCCCTTCGCCGAAGAGAACGGCGTCTATTACGCCTACATCGGCGTCCATGCGTTCACCGAGCCGGGCCTCTACGAGATGACATTGACCGCCGCCACCGAGGGGGAGACGGCGACCGTTACCGTGGCGGTCCGGGTGGAGGACGGAGGGTACGGCCACGAGCGGATAGATGTTCCCCCCAGCCGCGCCCGTCTCTTGGACGCGGCGGTCATCGCGGCAGAGCGGCAGCGGCTCCGGGAGGTCCGGGCACTCTTCACGCCGCAGCGGTACTGGCGGGGGCCGTTCCGGCTGCCGGTGGAGGCGGCGGTCAGTTCCTACTTCGGGACCCGCCGCTCCTACAATGGCGGGCCGTACAACAGTTACCACGAAGGGGTGGACTTTGACATCGGGGCGGGGGCGAAGGTATACGCGCCGGCCGACGGCGTTGTCGTCCTGGCGGAGCCGCTGGCAGTACGGGGCAACGCGGTGGTCATAGACCACGGCTGGGGCGTGCTGACCGGCTACTGGCACCTCTCCCGCATAGAGGTAACGGTGGGACAGCGGGTGCGCGCGGGGGACGTCATCGGACGGGTGGGGAACACCGGCCTCTCCACCGGCGCGCACCTGCACTGGGATTTCTGGGTGGGGGGCATCAACGTGAACGGCCTGCGCTGGGTCGCCGCCGATGGCCCCGGGGCCGTGCCGGAGCGGGCCGGCGCGCCCTGAGATGGGTCTGAGCTCGTAGGCAGGCACGGAGCGCGGCGGAGTGCCGTTCTGGACGCCACTCCGCTTCGCTTCGTGGCTCACTACGAACGCTTTTGAATTCTCCGGCGCGCCCTGGGGAGGCGCCGGGGATGCTCTCGGGCCCGAAGCATCCGGCGGGCCTTTCGCCCCCAGCGGGCCGGCACCAGCACCTGGACCTCTCCCAGGCCGTCCACCGTCAGCCCCAGGGCCCGCCCGGCGCTCTCGTAGCGAAGGACGGCGGGAATGCCGTGGCTCCGGAGGTACGTCCGCACCACTTCGGCCTGCAGCAGCCCCTGGGTGATGGTGACCACTTCGTAGCGGGTCGGGTGGAAGATTCGGCGAGCCGTCATCCTTCTCCCCGATAGAATCCTATGACGATTCTGCCCTCAGACCCCGCCCGTCGGCGGGGAATCCGCAACACGGCTCTCTCCAGTTTCTTCCTGGGATGGGCGCCCATCCTGGGGAAACTGGCCTACGCTCAGGGCGTCACCCCGTTCAGCCTGGCCGCCTTCCGCACGCTGGTCGCGGTCCTCCTGCTCTGGGGCTGGTATCTGCTCTTCCGGCGAGACTGGCTGACCCGGCTGCGGTGGGGGGAACTGATCGGGTGCATCGCCGTCGGCACCATCAACGGCATCGGTTCCCTGCTCTACTACTCCGGCCTCTCCCGTCTGGACGCGTCGCTGGCCTCGTTTCTGAACACGCTGTATCTCCTGTGGGTGGTCCTCTTCCTGGCCGCCTCCGGTCAGCCGGTGGGACGGGTCACCCTGCTGCGGATTGCGCTGGCGATTGGCGGCGTTTATCTCCTCACCGGAGGGAGCAAGGGGGAGCCGAACTGGCTGGGCGCGATGCTGATGGTGGCCTCGGCGGCGACTTTCGGATGGCACCTGGTGATGGGCCAGTGGCTTCTGGCGGACGTCCCCTCGCAGGCCGCAACGCCCTACATCCTCACCGCGATGGCCGCGACGGTGGGCCTGGCGCGGGTCCTTCAGGGGAGACCGGTAGAGCCGATCCCGGCGGGCGGGTGGGGGGTCATCATCGCCCTGGGAGCCACCACCGCCATTTCTCGCCTCCTGATGTTTGCGGGCCTGCGGCGGCTGGGCGGCATTGAGACGGCCCTGATCAGCCTGCTGGAACTGATCGTCTCCCTGGGGCTGGCCTTCCTGCTCTTGGGGGAGCGGATGACCCCCCTGCAGTGGGGCGGCGGCGTCATCCTGGTGGGCGGGATTCTGCTGGGCGCACGGGAGCGGTAGGGCGACTCCGGAGCCGTTGTAGGGGCAGGCCTCATCCCTCCCCCTCTCCTGACCTTTCGGTCAGGAGAGGGGAGGGGGTGGCCCCTCACAAGTTTAGGTTTTTTCACGCCCCTCTCGTTCTGGGCGGGCGACGGGCTTCTTTGCCCCTCACCCCCCTTGCCCCCCTCTCCCCATCGCTCCGCTCTGGGGAAAGGGGGGGTTTTTTGGGCGGGCGGCTTCGCCGCCCGCCCAAAAACCCCCCTTTCCCCAGAGCGGAGCGATGGGGAGAGGGGGGCAAGGGGGGTGAGGGGCAAAAAAGCCCGTCGCCCGCCCAGAACGAGAGGGGCGTGAAAAAACCCACACTTGTGAGGGGCAAGGGGGGGGATGAGGGGGCAAATTCCACCTCAGGCGATTGCCCAAATCATTTGTTAAACTGCAACAGCGGCAGGCGAAGACTTCACACTTCACTGGAGGCACCATGGCCATTCTGGTAGATAAAAACACCCGCCTGGTCGTTCAGGGTGTGACCGGGCGCGAGGGCGAATTCCACACCCGACAGACCCTGGATTACGGCACCAACGTTGTCGCGGGCGTCACCCCGGGCAAGGGCGGACAGTTCGCCTGCGACGGCCGCGTCCCCGTCTTTGACACCGTCCGGGAGGCCGTAGAGGCTACCGGCGCCAATACCTCCGTTATCTACGTCCCGGCCCCCTTCGCGCCGGATGCCATCATAGAGGCGGCGGACGCCGGGCTGGGCCTGGTCGTCTGCATCACCGAGGGCATCCCGGTCAACGAGATGATCCGGGTGAAGGCGTACCTGGATATGAAGGGGGTCCGGCTGATTGGCCCCAACTGCCCGGGCCTGCTGACCCCTGGTCAGGCCAAAGTGGGCATTATGCCCGGCCATATCGCGATGCCGGGGCCGGTGGGCGTCGTCTCCCGCTCCGGCACCCTCACCTACGAGGTCGTCTACGCGCTCACCGCGCTGGGCATCGGGCAGACGACCTGCGTCGGCATCGGCGGCGACCCCATCATCGGCACCCGTTTTGTGGACGTCCTGGCCCTCTTTGAGGCCGACCCGGAGACGAAGGCGGTAGTGCTCATCGGCGAAATCGGCGGCAACGATGAGGAAGTGGCGGCCCGCTTTATCGCCGAGCGGATGACCAAGCCGGTGGTCGCCTTCATCGCGGGCCGGACGGCGCCGCCAGGGAAGCGCATGGGCCACGCCGGGGCCATCATTGAGGGCGGCACCGGGACGGCGGCGGAGAAAATCGCCGCGCTGGAGGCCGCCGGGGTGCGCGTGGCGGAACATCCGGAGCAGATTGCCCGGATGGTAGCGGAGGCAATATTGTGATTCGTGAATCGTGAAGCGTGATCGTGAGGCGTGATTCGTGAATCGTGAAGCGTGATCCGTGAGGCGTGATTCGTGGACGGCAAATCCTCTGCAGAGGAGGCAACGATGCACCAAAGAGGCCTGTATGACCGTCAGGATTGCGATGACTTCCTGCGCGGCTGCCTGTGGATGGGCACCGGGGGCGGTGGCGGCCCGGAATGGGGCCGCCGGGTACTGGAACGGGCACTGGAAGACGGGCTGAAACTGGAGTGGGTGGACCCCTCCGAAATCGCCGACGACGCCTGGACCTGTACAGCGTACGGCATGGGTTCCATCGCGCCCGTCTCCGAGGAGACAAAAGAACTTATCCGCCGTCTGGGCCTGACCGACCGCTACGGCGACCAGGCGATGGAAATGGCCATCCGGGAACTGGCCGCCTACGCCGGAGTCCAGATCGGGGCCATCGTCCCCTCCGAACTGGGGGCCGGGAACACCCCCGCGCCACTGGTCGCCGGTGCCCGCCTGGGTATCCCCGTCGTGGACGGCGATTACGCCGGTCGGGCTATCCCCGAAGAGATGCAGGGAACGCCGTACCTCTACGGCAAGAACAGTTGGCCTTTCGCCAGCGTGGATAAATGGGGGAACATCGCCATCGTCAAAGAGACCTGTAACCCCTTCATGCTGGAGCGCATCGGCAAGATGCTGGCCGTCGCCGCGTTCGGCACCTGCACCATCGCGGCCACTCTGCTCCCCGGTCGGGAGATGAAAGAAATCGTCGTCCCGGGGACCCTGACCCGCTCGCTGGAACTGGGGCGGGCCATCCGACGGGCGCGGGAGGCCGGAGATGACCCCGTCCGCGCAGCGATTCAGTTCACCGGCGGCTGGCTCCTCTTTGAGGGCGTGGTCACCGGCAAGGACTGGGAGGACCGGGAGGGCTACATGTTCGGCACCTCCCACATCCGGGGCACCGGCGACTACGCCGGGCACACGATGGACATCTGGTTCAAGAACGAGAACCACGTCTCCTGGCTGGACGGTCGGCCCTTCGTCTGCAGCCCGGACCTCATCGTGGTGGTGGACCGGGAGACGGGCGAGGGCATCACCAACACCGACCTGAACGCCGGAATGCGGGTGGCGGTGGTGGGGGTGAAGGGACTGGAGGCGTTCCGCAGCGAGCGGGGCCTGGCCGCCGCCGGCCCGCGCTATTTCGGCTTTGATATAGACTATATCCCCATTGAGAGACGGGTGGTCTGAATATGGAACTGGCCTACGGCACCGAACCGCGCTCCGAGTTCTACAGTCTGGAACTGGCCGCTGCGGCCCACCGGCTGGTCACCGAGGTGCGCCCGATTCGGCCCGGCCAGCAGGTCGCCATCACCGCCGATACCCTCTGCGACCTGCGGGCCGTGGAGGCAACGGCCCGGGCCGTCTACGCTGTCGGCGGGATTCCTTCCGTCTTCCGGTATCCGACCAACCCGCAGCCCTGTATGGACCCTCCGGCCCCTGTCGCCGCCGGACTCCCCCGGGCGGACGTCTGGATAGACTTCGCCGTCGCCTATCACCTCTACAGTCCGGCCTACCACGCCGCCATCGCGGCCGGGTGTATCTACGTCTGCCTGACCGGGATGGACGCCGATATGATGGTGCGGACGATCGGACGGGTGCCCTATCGGCCCCTGCGGGAGATGGCCGACCGTCTCTACCGCCTCTCCCAGGCCGCCGACGTCATCCGGGTCACGGCCCCCTCCGGCACCGACCTGACGATGCGGGTGGACAAGGCCGGGGACCCGTTCTGGGAACCGCCCCCGGAGTCCGGCGGGTACCCCCAGATGCTGGGGGGACAATCGGGCTTCATGGCGGTTCGGGAGAGTTTTGAGGGCGTCCTGGTCTTTGACGGCGCGCTCTGGCCTCCCGCCGAACTGGGCGTCCTGCATCATCCGGTCCGGCTGACGATTGAGAAAGGGCGCATCGTCTCCATAGAGGGCGGGCATGAGGCGCAGGTCTTCCGGCGGTGGCTGGAGTCCTTCGGGCATCCGGCGATGTTCCAGATGGACCACGCCTGCTACGGCTTCAACCCGGGCGTCACCCGGCCCAGCGGGCGGATTCTGGAGGACGAGCGCATCTTCGGCTGCATGCAGTTCGGCATCGGCCCCGGCGATGGGGGCGCGCCGTCCCACACAGACGGAGTGGTGCTGAACCCCAGCGTCTATCTGGATGGGACGCCGATAGAGGCAGAGGGCCGGTACGTCCACCCCGACCTGGTAGCCCTGTGTCGGGAAATGGGCGTGCCGGGTTATTAGTATCTGACAGGACCTGCGCAGTTTGCCGCAGGACGGTCTTTTCCCCTCTCCTGACCCTTCGGTCAGGAGGGTCCTCACCCTTCCCCCGGCCCTTCGGGCCACCCCCTCCCCTCTCCCGAACGAAGTTCGGGAGAGGGGAGGGGTCGGGGGCATAGGCGTTAACTTAAGGGGCTGCGCCAGTTGGGTCGCCGCCTCGGGCGCTGACTGAAGCCAGCCTCTTTGGGCCTTCGGCCGGGTCCCTTCACTTCGTTCGCAACAAGGTCGGCCTTCGCCGACCTCCCGAGAAGGGCGTCAACGCAGGTTGACGCCCGGCGCAAAGCGTAGGGGCAACCCTCGCGGTTGCCCCCAGGGAAG
>CALDFY010000151.1 GCA_937942115.1 uncultured Anaerolineae bacterium
CCGCCCACGGGCCGGCCCAGGACACGGCGGACCCCCAGCCAGCGCCCTTTGGCCTGGAAGGAGACGATGTCCAGGGTGAGCAGCGAGGCGGCAACGGGCGTACCGGCTGGGAGACCCGCCAGCCAGTCGGCGGCGAGGCCGCAGGCGCCGGCCAGCGTCCGGGCCCCGACCGGCTGCAGGGAGAGGACCGGCGCGGTCAGCGGAACCCCCTCCCCATCCAGGAAGGCCAGCACCCGCAGCGCGGTGAGGGCCTGAAAGCCGCGCCGCACCGGAAGCGGCATCGGAGCGGCGCCGTCCGGCCGGGGGAACAGAGGCCCCGAAAGACGGGCCAGCAGGTACTCTCCCAGGACCCGGGGCCGGGGGATGCGAAACGTCCGCCGGACGGCCTGCACCTGGATAATGCCCGCGTTGCGGACGCCCGTGTAGGCGTTGTAGCGCAGGAGGTTGGTATTCATCAGCGCGTCCACGTAGGGGCCCGTCCGCTGCCAGCCCAGAAACTCACCCTGGAGGACCCAGCCCTCCAGCGCCGGGGTGACCACCAGAATGCCGACGCGCGGGTCGGAATCCAGGTTGCCCACCGATTTGCGGAGCAGGAAATTGCCGAAGATGAGCCGGTCCTCTACATCCCCGGCCGGCATCAGCGACGTGCACGGCACCACGTTGGGGACGCCGTCAGCGGAACGGGTCGCCAGAAACTTGGGGACCATTTCCCCCTTCAGAGCCTGAAGGAGCGCGGGGTAGGGAGAAAGAACCGACATCACAGCCCTCCTTGCCGGGAATGATGGATTCAGCGATCCCTTTGCACCCTCTGCAGTTTGAACTCAGCGCGTGGCGCCGGACCAGCGGGCGACGGGCACCCACCGCTGCGCCAGCGCGTGGACGGCCTCCATTTCCTCCCGCGTCAGCAGGGGGACACCTTCCAGGGCGTAGGGACGGTCCAGACGGTGGTACTTGGGCTGGCCCAGGTTGGTGTAGGCCAGCAGGTCCCACCGCTGGACGGTGGGGAGTTCTTGGGCGATGAAGGCCGCCAGCGCGGCGATGTTGGCCTCGTCGGCGGTGTAACCGGGGATGACCGGGGTCCGAATCCACATCGGACGGCCCGCCGCCGCGATGCGGCGCGCGTTCTCCAGAATCCGCGCGTTCTCCACCCCCGTCGCGGCCCGGTGGCGGCTGGATTCCCAGATTTTCAGGTCGTAGAGGACCAGGTCCACCCAGGGGAGGACCGCCTCATACTGTTCCCAGGGCGCGGCGCCGCAGGTATCCAGGGCAACGTGAATCCCGGCCTGACGGCAGAGGCGGGCCACTTCCCGGACGAAATCGGCCTGGCGCATCGGCTCACCGCCGGAGAAGGTCACGCCGCCGCCGGAGGTCTCGTAGAACACCCGGTCCTTCTCCACCTCCGCAAAGAGCGCTTGGGGCGTCCACTCCCGCCCGATGACCTCCAGCGCGGCCGCCGGGCAGGCCCGGGCGCACTCCCCGCAGACCGTACACCGCTCCCGGTCTATGCGCATCCCCGCCGGAGTCAGTTCCAGCGCGCCCACGGGGCAGGCCCGCAGACAATCCCGCGCGCCGATGCAGCGGACGTCGTACCAGACCAGTTCGGGGCGAGGGGAGAGGCCCTCCGGGTTGTGGCACCAGGCACAGCGAAGAGGGCAACCTTTCAGGAAGACGGTGGTCCGGATGCCCGGCCCGTCCTCCGTACTGAAGCGCTGAACGTTGAAGGTGATACCTGTTTCCATTTCGTCTCCATTTTCTCACACAAAGACACAAAGGCGCAGAGAGTTTTTAAAATTTTTCTTTGAGTCTTTGTGTCTCCGTGTGAGTTATCCGCGCCCTGCCTCGTTCCAGACCAGGGTCGGCGCGCGGCGGGGGAGGAGGCGGTGGAACCGGTAGCGGGGATAGCCCAGCGTCAGCGCGATGACGGCCCGACGGTCCGGCGGCAGGCCCAGGGCGGCCCGGAGGCGCGCGCTGCGGGCCAGCGCCACGGTGAAGTACCCGATGTGACAGGTGCCCAGCCCGCGCAGGGAGGCCGCCAACATCACGTTGTAGGCCGCGTACGTGGCGTCTTCCCGACCGAAGTAGTCGTCCCGGGGGACGTGGGCGATGAGGACGACGGGCGCGCGGAAGAAAATGGGGTCTTCACCCTCTGCGTGGCGCCGGGCCAGCCGCTCAAAACCGGGGACGCTCTCCATTCCCTTCCGCACCTGCTCGGCGCCTGCCGTCAGGCGCAGCAGGAAACGGACCAGGGGATTGCGCAGCAGGCGCGCCGTATGGGCCAGGACGGCGACGGTCTGGGCGCTGAGCGCGGCGATGCGGGCGGGGTCGTCCAGGACCAGCCAGTCCACCGGCTGCTCGTTGCTGGCACTGGGGGCCCACCGGCCCGTTTCCACCAGTTCCCGCACCACCTCCCGGGGCACCGGCCGGTCCCGGAAGACGCGCGCGGAGCGGCGGGCGCGCAGGGCCACCTCCAGCGCGTCCGGCGAGGGCAGACGGGCGGGGTCCAGGGGCGGGCAGTCCTCCAGGGGGTACTCGCTGTGGAGGACGGCGTCGGCGGGGCAGACAGCGACGCAGTGGCCGCAGAGCCAGCACGCCGCCGCGTCGGCGACGACAACTCGCTCCGGCTCCTGCCGGAAGACGCGGCCGGTACAGAGGGCCACACACGCGCCGCAGCGGATACAGCGTTCTGACAAAATGACAATCTCGGCCATACCAACTCCTTGCAGGAAAACCACGAAGACACCAAGACACGAAGAAATAATTGTTAATTTTTTAATTGTTCATTTTTATTTCGTGTCTTCGTGCCTGGGTGGTGAATTTCCACCGCGCCAGGGCGTAGAGGGCGATGCCGATCCAGGCGACGTTGATGCCCACCGAGGGGAAGGCCCGATAGTAGCCCGAGTTGACGATGAGGAGGAGGCTTCCCAGGGCGTTGAGGGCCTGATAGAGGGGCGAATCGCCCTCCAGTCGGCGCGTGGAGACCAGCGCGTAGGCGGCGAGCAGGGCCACGACGCCGACCCAGCCCGCCAGGTCTATCCAGAAGTTGGGGGGCATGAGACCTCACTCCCAGATACGACAAGTGCCGGGCACTTTCGGCAGTGCCCGGCACCCTGTGGCGGATTACTCTCCGATAATCTTGACCAGCACCCGTTTGGGACGTCGGCCGTCAAACTCGCCGTAGAATATCTGCTCCCAAGGGCCGAAGTCCAACCGCCCGCCGGTCACGGCGACCACCACCTCCCGGCCCATGACCTGCCGTTTCAGGTGAGCATCCGCGTTGTCCTCGCCGGTTCGGTTGTGGCGGTAACGAGCGACCGGCTCGTGGGGCGCCAGTCCCTCCAACCATTCGTCAAAATCCCGATGGAGCCCCGGCTCGTCGTCGTTGATGAAGACGGAAGCGGTAATGTGCATGGCGTTGACCAGGCACAGGCCCTCCTGGATGCCGCTCTCCCGCACGCATTCCTCTACCTGGGGAGTGATGTTGATGAAAGCCCGTCGTTGGGGGACGTGGAACCAGAGTTCTTTGCGGTAACTCTTCATCCGGCCTCCTGAGCGCGATAGGGCAAATCGCAAGATAAATCTTGCGCTACAGCGTGTGGCTCTCCCGCGCGATGATTTCGTCCTGAATCTCCTTGCCCAGCATCACGAAGTAGGCGTTGTAGCCGGTGACCCGGACCAGCAGGTTGCGGTAGGAGTCGGGGTCCCGCTGGGCGGCGCGCAGCGTCTCCGGGCTGATGACGTTCAGTTGCAGGCAGGTGCCGCCGACTTTGCCGTAGGCCCGCAGGAGCGCCGCCAGTTTGGTCCGGTTCTCCGGATTGCGCAGCAGGCTGGGGGAGAAACTCATCGTGTGAGAGGCACCGTTGGGCGCCGTCTCCAGGCCCAGACGGCCCACACTGCGGATGACCGCCGTCGGCCCGTTCCGGTCGGCGCCGTTGACCGGACAGACGCCGTTGGAGAGGAACTGGCCGCGCCGGCGGCCGTCGGGCGTCGCCGCCGTGCGGGGCGCGTAGGCCACCCAGTAGTTCCAGGAGAGATAGCCGCCCCGGTACCGCTTGCCCGTCTCCGGCGTGGTGTGGCGGAACGCCTCCGTCGTCCAGAACCGGCTGACCTCCCGGGCGATGTCATCGGCCTCCGGGTCGTCGTTGCCGTATTTGGGGGCCTTGTGCAACAGCATCTGCCGGAGCGACTCGTAGCCCTCAAAGTTGGCGTCCAGCGCCCGGACCAGTTCGTCCATGCTCACGGCCCCATCGTCATAGACCAGTTTCTTCACCGCCGCCAGACTGTCCGCCGCCGTCGCCAGTGCGACACCCTCTACGGTGATGAAGTTGTAGCGAGCGCCGCCAGCAGTGATGTCCTTCCCGCTCTCCAGACAGCCGTCCACCAGCGCGCTGAGGTAGGGGGTCGGCTCAAAACGGGCCCGACCGGTATCGGCGATGTTGTTGACGGCGATCAGTTGCTCCAGGATGGCCTTCAGTTGTCGCTGGAAGGCGTCAAAGAACTGGTCAAAGGTGGTGAAGGTACGGGGGTCGCCTGTCCGGGGGCCGACCTGTTCGCCGGTGGCGGCGTCCCGCCCGTTGTGCAGGGCCAGTTCCACCGCTTTGGCGATGTTCAGGTTGACGTCCACCGTCCCGGAGCGGTCGCACCCCTGGAGGGTGTTCTCCAGACAGCCCACGGGGGCGTAGTCCCACAGTTTCTCCTCCGGCAATCCCTGCCAGCGCAGGCCCGCGATGGAGTTCTCGTCAAAATTCAGCAGGAACGGACTGCCCTGCGCATTGGCGACCATGTCCACGACCCGCTGGAGGAGCCAGTCGGGCGTACGGGCATGCAGACGGACGTTGGGCTTGGGCTCCAGCAGGTTCATCTCTTCCATCACGTCCAGCATCAGCGCGGTCAGTTCGTTGCTGGCGTCCTCACCCTTCTCGTCCATACCGCCCAGGGTGACCAGTTGGCCGAAGGAGGAGTTGATGCCCTGATTGGTGCCCACCCAGCCCTGGTAGTCGTAGGCGTAGTTGGGCTTGATCCAGAAGCACTGGAGAAGTTCCTTCGCCTGCGGGCGGGTGAGCCGTCCGGCCTCTATATCGGCCCGGTAGTAGGGGTAAAGGTACTGGTCTATGCGGCCGGGGGAGAGGCCGGGGCCGGGGTAACTCTCGGCGACCATGACCAGCATATGGGCGAACCAGAGGGATTGCAGGGCCTCGTGGAAGGTCTCTGCCGGCTCCCAGGGGACCTTTTCGCAGATGCGGGCGATTTCCTCCAGTTCCGCGCGCCGCCCGGGGTCGGGCTCCTGAGCAGCGAGACGGCGGGCCTCGGCGGCGTAGCGGGCGGCGAAGGTCCGGGCCGCTTCGGCGCAGATTGCGATGGCCCGGGCCAGCGCGCGCCGCTGAGGGGCCGCCTGCGGGTCCTGGGCGACGGCTTCCGCCTCGGCGTGGATGGCCCGGAATCCCTCCCGCAGGACGCGGGGGTAATTGGGGATCAGGTGGCCCGGGATCGCGCCACAGTTGCCCACGCCCAACCGGTCCAGCCGCATCGCCTCCTTCAGGAAGCGCTTCTCCATTCGGGCGAACCGGCGCGCCTCGGCGCGGGTAAGGGTACGGGAGAGAGCGGTATTGAAGTGGGAGCCGACGATGAGTTCGCCCTCCAGAATCTGCACCGGCAGGTATTCCTCCAACACCCGCTGGAAGAACAGGGCCCGCCGGACCACCAGGGGCTCCTTCCAGAAACCGGGGGGCAGGTCCACCTTCGTCGCGGCGGCCCGGAGGTACGCCTTCGCGCCGGCCAGAAACAGCATCATCTCGGGGACGTTGGTCCAGTTCCAGGGGGAATAGACGTGGTCCCAGGGAGTGCCGGTGGTGTAGGCGCGCACCTCGTTGGTGTACCGGCGGGTGTAGAAACTCCAGTACTGGTCCCGCAGACGGCGGACGCGGGGGCTGAGCGTCTCGGCGGGAGACCAGACCAGCGTGGGAGTGACCACTTCGCAGGTGTCTACGGGCATGGCAACCTCCAGGATGAGAGAAAAATACCCACGCCAGGGCGAAAAGCCCCTGGCTCCGATGCGAAGCCCCCGAAGGGGGCTTTCACATAGCCCGTCAGGGCTTTGGTATCTGAGCCTGCCGCTTTTGTAACTGGAAAAATTATTCGGGCAGTCCGCCGCGATTCTCCCTCACCCCACCCCCTGCCCCATATGCGTTAACTTAAGGGGCTGCGCCAGTTAGGTCGCCGCCTCGGGCGCTGACTGAAGCCAGCCTCTTTAGGCCTTCGGCCGGGTTGCTTCACTTCGTTCGCAACAAGGTCGGCCTTCGCCGACCTCCTGAGAAGGGCGTCAACGCAGGTTGACGCCTGGCGCGAAGCGTCCAGGGAGGCCGATTTCCAATCGGCGCCCGGGGCGGCGGGAAGTGGAGACCCCAATCCAACCTTCAATTAACGCCTATGCCCCACCCCCGCCGCCTTCGGCGACACCCCTCCCTGCTCCCGAACAAAGTTCAGGAGCGATGAAGTCTATTTGAGCAAATCCAGCGCCGTCCGGTACTCCGCCAGCGCCTCCGCCAGCCGGTCCGCCCGCATGTAGGCATCCCCCAGGACGCGCCGGGCGGCCGGGTCGTTGGGCCGCTCAGTAACGTGCGCCTCCATGTCCGCCAGGACCTCGTCCACGAACTTGCCCGTGCGCAGCAGTTGAGAGTATGCCTCCAGCGAATCCGCGTAGAGGCCCGCCTGCCAGAGGGCCCGGGCCAGATTCAGCCGGGCCGCATAGTCTCGTGGACGGGCCCGCACATGGGCGCGCAACACCTCTACGGAAGCCATCGCCTCCGCTGCCGGTGGGGGCGTCGGCACGACCTCCGGCCGGGTCGGCGGGGGTGGAGGCGGCGCAACAGCCTCCGGCGGCACAACGGTCGGCGGGATGATCTCCGGCGGCACAGCGGCCTCCGGCGCCGGAGCCGGGGGTGGGGATACCTCTACCGCTGGCATTTCGGGTTCCCGCCACGCGGGAACTTCCGGCGGCACCTCCGGAGCCACGACCTCTTCCCCGAACGCGGTCCAGCCAAAGGGTTGCTCCGGCGGTGGGACTTCCACGACAGGCGACGGGGGTTGGAAGATTTCCTCTTCGGCGCCGAAAGCGGTCCAGCCGAACACTTCTGGTTCCGCCGGTGGCACTTCGGCCCGGGGGACCTCCGGTGGTATGACCTCCTCCAGCCACTCCGGAATCTCCAACTCCGGCACTGCCTCCGGGGGAGCCGTCTCCTCCGGCCATTCCGGAAGTTCCTCCACCTCCGGGACCTCCGGGACCTCCGGCATCTCCGGCATCGGGACTTCCCGCACCAACTCCCGGATTTCTTCCCTCCACTCCGGCTCTTCGGGCGCCGCGACCTCCGGCGGCGCCAGTTCTCTCAGCCACTCCGGGATCTCCGCCGGTACCGGTGCCTCGGGCGGAGTCACCTCCGGCGGCGCGGCCGCCCGCAACCACTCCGGGATCTCCGCCGGAGCGGGCACCTCCAGTGGCGCGATGACTTCAGGAGCGGTCTCTTCCGGCATCAGCCAGGCCGGTACCGCGATTCCCTCTTCTTCCACCACAGAGGGGATGCCCTCCTCCCCCAGGCCGATTTCCTCCAGCCACGCCGGAATCTCTATCTGAATCTCCGCCGCCCGTTCCAGGTCCACCAGCGCCTGTTCTTCCAGGACAGGCACTCCAACCGCCGGGCGCTCAGTCGGAATCCCTGGCGCGCCGTATTCCAGATACGGCAGATACACTTCGCGGGGCGAAAGGGGAGAGGCGTCCCCCAAAACCTCTACAGCCCGCCCGTTTTCCGGGTCCACCGCCTCGGCCCGACGCAGGTGCACCTGCGCCTCCTCCCGACCGCTGCGGGTCCAGATTTCCCCCAGAATCAGATTGGCCTTCAGGCAATAGGGCAACTCGTCCAGCACCCGCAGGCAGACCTCCTCTGCCTGGACTCGCTGGCCGTCGTTCCAGAGCGCCTCCGCCAGGGCGACTCTCAGGTCCACCCGTTCCGGCTCCTCCGCGAGCAGGGAGCGGAAGGTCTCCACCGCACGGGAAAAGAGCCCTCCTCGGGCATACATGCGGGCCAGTGCGCCGCGAGTCAGCATCACCCGGGGCGGAACCACCCCGTCCCTCCGACCGTAGAGACGCCGCAGTTCCTCCTGAATGACGTCGTTATCCGGGGCCAGTTCAAAGGCCCGCTCCATATGCCAGATCGCCCGCCGGAGGTCTCCCTGTCGGTCATAGATGACGCTCAGCCCGACCCGGGCGACAAAGTCCTCCGGATCCCCACTGAGCACCCGCTGAAACATCTCCTCTGCCGCATCATCCTGACCGGTTTCCAGTAAGGTCTTGCCCAGGAGACGGTAAGCATGCAGGAACTTGGGGTAATGCTGCAGAATGTGCCGGAGATGCGCGAGGGCTTCGTCGTACTGGCCCTTCTCCACCAGCCCGTCAATCTGCTGGACGTATTCCTGGAGACGAACTTCGGTCATCTTCCACCCCCTGATTTCCGGCGGAACGGACGGGGCCTCCGGCTACCAATACGTTCGCTGGGTTCCCAAAGCGCGCGCCCCCAATCCCACGACGAGGCCGGCCAGGAACCCCCCGATGTGGGCAAACCAGGCGACGCCGCCGGTGGCCATTGTCGCCGCGCCCAGGCTCAGGACGCCGTTAAACAACTGGATGACGAACCAGAAGCCCAAAACGATCAGCGCAGGCACCCGGGCGATGCGCATCATATAGAAGCCCGGAACCAGAACCCGCACCGGAGCGGCCGGGTACAGGACCAGGTAGACGGCCAGCACTCCGGCAATCGCCCCACTGGCCCCGACGCCGGGGATCAGAGAGGACGGCGCCACCATCACCTGGGCCAGGCCAGCCACAATCCCCGCCGCCAGATAGAACAGCAGGTACCCCATCCGCCCCAGCGCGTCTTCAACATTATCACCGAAAATCCACAGGTAGAGCATGTTCCCGATCAGGTGCATCCATCCCCCGTGCAGGAACATAGAGGTCAACAGGGTCAACGGCGCCCAGGGGTAGCGGGCCGGGTTCGTGATGAACGCGGGCACCGCCCCCCACATCATAAAAAACCGGTCCACATCCGACCCCAGCAGCAATTCCCAGAAGAAAACCAGGACATTCACCGCAATCAGGCCCCAGGTCACCAGCGGCATCCGGCGGCTGGGCAACTCGTCGCTAATCGGAATCATCGCTCCTCCTTATCGGCGGCGGTCCGAGGGCCGCCAGTAGGCCCGCTGTACCGCCCGCGCCTCCGAGACGTTCACGATGGCCTGGGGGTCCGCCTCTTCGGCGATCTTCAAGACTGTTTGGAGATTCCGGCGGGGCACGAAGACGTCCACGATGCTCACCGAACCGGCCCGTCCCCGCCCTTCCATCTGGGTGACGCCGAATCCGGCGGCTCGCAGGGCTGCTGCGACCGCATCCCCGTTGTCGGTGGAGATGATCCGGATTTCCGAGAAGCCCAGGGCCATTCGCTCTTCCAGCAACATCCCCACCCAGGTGCCCACGCCAAAGCCGATGACGTACGCGGCCACATTGACAACGTTCTGCAAATTAGTCACTACCTGGGCAATTGCCACGACGTAAATCAGCGTGCTGAGACTCCCGGTGAGGACCGCCAGCAGTTTCCGGCTCTGGACGGTGAGAATGGTAGCAACGGTGCTGAGGGATATCCCGATCACCCGCAGCACAAAAATGAGCAGTGCCTGGAGAACCGTCGCCATCGGCCTAATCCTCCTCCCTCACCAGTGCTGAGAGGAGCACCGAGACGATGCTGACGATGAGCGCTCCCCAGAAGGCGGGCCAGAAGCCGTCCACGTAGAAACCGATGCCCAGCGCGTTGGCGATGCGGGCCGAGAGCCAGAGGGTGAAACCGTTGATGACCAGCGTGAAAAGGCCCAGGGTGAGCAGAATCAAGGGGCAGGTGAGGAGTTTCAACACCGGCCGCACCAGGGCGTTGACCAGCCCCAGGATGACCGCCATCACCGCATAGGCCACCCACGCCGTGCCGGAGACACGAATCCCCGGCACCATCAGCGCAGCGACAAACAGCGCCAGCGCCGTGATGACCCAGCGAACCAGAATTTTCGTCAATTTTACCTCCTGACCGTGTAATGATTTCACCGCAAAGGTCGCGAGGGATGCAGAGAGAAACCCACCTCCGCCCGCCGCTTCAGCGGCGGGCTCAGGCACCAAAGCCCTGACGGGCTATCCGGAAGCCCCTGAAAGGGGCTTCGCTTCTGAGCCAGGGGCTTTTCGCCCAATGGTGCGAACATTTGCCCCCACCCCCCTTTATCCCCCCTCCCCCATCGCTGCGCTTGGGGGAGGGGGGAAGGGGAAGGGTTTTGCGGCGGCCTTCGGC
>CALDFY010000152.1 GCA_937942115.1 uncultured Anaerolineae bacterium
GGCCCAAAGAGGCTGGCTTCAGTCAGCGCCCGAGGCGGCGACCCAACGGCGCAGCCCCTTAAGTTAACGCAGATGGGGGTAAGGGGTGGGGTGAGGGCCGGAATGGGCATCCCCCGCTCCCCGAAAAAACCTACACTTGTCAGAGAGGGGAAGGGGGATTGGGGGTAGGGGTGAGGGCACATCCCCCATCGCTGCGCTTGGGGGAGGGGGGAAGGGAAAAGGGGTTTGGCGGCGAAGCCGCCGCCAAACCCCCTCCGTTCTCCCCCTCCCCGCGCCGCGCAGCGGCTGCGGGGAGAGGGCAGGGGGGAAGGGCAATCCCGGAGGCATAGGGGCAGAGAGCACAAGGCGTGGCCCTTCGGGCGCTGCGCGCACTGCCCAGAAACATGCAGGGCGTAGCGCAGGCTGTTCGCCTGCACTGACAGGCCTGGCGGCCTGCGCTCCGCAAGCCATTGCGGTTTCTGACTTGCCGGAATGCGCCCCACGCGATAGGGCACTACCCAGAAACATACAGGGCGTAGCGCAGGCTGTTAGCCTGCCTGACAAGCCTGGCGGCCTGCGCTCCGCAAGCCATTGCCGTTTCTGACTTGCCGGAATGCGCCCCACGCGATGGGGCACTACCCAGAAACATACAGGGCGTAGCGCAGGCTGTTCGCCTGCACTGACAGGCCTGGCGGCCTGCGCTCCGCAAGCCATTGCCGTTTCTGACTTGCCGGAATGCGCCCCGCGTGATGGGAGACTCGCAATGTCGGTGGCAGAGGAGCCTCAGTTCTCAGGGAAGGAGAAGCATGGTGAAGAAAAGCAAGCAGAAGAGGCCATCCATTGACCCGCGCGTGCTGACCACTCCCCGGGTAGATGCCTTACTGCAGCAGTACGCCCAGGGCGAACTGGAGAAAGAAGCCCTGGAGGCCGCCCTGCGGGCATTGATGGCCGAGGTCGGACACGGCCCGGTGCTGGATGCTCTGCTGGCACGATTGGAGCGCGCACCCGATGAGGAACGGGATGCCTTGATGCTCATCATATCGGACCTGAAAAGCCCGGAGGTGGTGGATTATCTCTGGCGGCAAGTCCGACGCCCGCGAGAACTCCCCTTAGATGTGCGGATGATTACGCTGGTGGTCCTCAGGCAGATGGGAGAGGATGTAGACATCTCCGACCCCGGCCGGTATTTTTCCCCTCGCGATCTCCATCCGGAAGACTTCCGTTCGGCGAAAGCGGTGATGCGGTTAGGTCTTCACGGTCTGGCCCGCTCACTGCGCCAGACCCGCACTCCGACGGAGGTGGAGATGTTCATGCTCCGATTATACCGATTCGCCGAAGAGGAAGGTGGCGGAGAGAGGATGCTCCAGGAAATGGTGAAAGAAGGGGAGCGGAACGCGACGGAGTTGGATGCAGACCTTCTCCGGGCAATCGCCCATACGGCCCCCTTCCCTCCGGTCCGCCGGGCGGCGAAGGAGGCGCTGGACCGACTGGCCTGCATCGGCATCCGACCTGTCCACCCGGCCGTCATAGCCCTGGGACAGGAGCGGTTCTATGCCGCCTATATGACCGACCCCGACCACCCCTGGCAGCAGGAGGTCATCGTGGCCTGGGAACGGGCGGGCGGGGCCGTCCAGGCGCTGCTCTTCCTGATTGACTTCGGGTTTCCGTGGCGCGGGGGGATCAAAGACATGTTTCCCACCCGCGAACTGACGCCTCAGGAATTCCAGCGCGACGTTGTGGAAAAAGCGGAACGGAAAATGGGGATGCGGCTGTATCGGGTGAGCCTGGCGCGGGCCCAGGCGACCCTCACCACCGCCGTGGAGGTCCATCGCAAGTACGGCCTTCCTCTTCCCCCGGAGTACCGGGAAGCGCGCTACCTGGTGGAGCGCTGGGTGCTCCATCCACCAGAGGAAGCGATCGCTGCCGATACCACACCCGATGAACTGGGCGACCGCCCCCTGGTGCCCGACTACAGCAAAAAGCCGACCGACGTGTTCGTGGGGGATATTGAAGAGTTAATCCGGTTGGGGATTACACCTCCTTTCGTACCAAAAAGGGAGGGCACGCGTCCCCGCACGCCCCGTCATCGTCGCTGAATCCACTTCCCATCAGTCTTACCGTCCCTCGTTTCGCAATATGGAGGTGCGTTATGATCGGCGCCGAACTGCTGGTCCGATGCCTCATTCAGGAAAACGTCCGCTATATCTTCGGCATTCCGGGCGGCCAACTCTGCCCCATCCTGGATGGTATCCGGCGGCTGGGGCCGTCGGCGGGGATGGAGTTCGTCATGACCCGCCACGAGCAGGCCGCCGCGCACATGGCCGACGCCTACGCCCGCGTCAGCGGGGAGCCGGGTGTCTGCATGGGCACCGTTGGGCCGGGGGTGGCCGACCTGGTCCCCGGCGTCTACGCCGCCTGGGCCGATTCCATCCCCCTGATCGTCCTGGGCGCCCAGAACCAGACCTGGAAGAGTTACCCCGAACGAGGCTCCATGCAGTCCCTCAACCAGGTGGACCTTCTGGCCCCCATCACCAAGTGGCAGGCCCGCGTGATCCACTGGAAACGAATCCCCGAACTGGTCCAGCGGGCCTTCCGCGTCGCCCTCTCCGGCCGCCCCGGACCCGTCTACCTGGACCTGCATGTGGACGTCCTGCTGGACCGGGTGGACGAATCGGAACTGACCTACCAGCCCTGGCCGCCCCACCGGTACCGGGCCCTGGAGCGGCCCGTCGCTCCGGCCCACCTCATAGAGGAGGCGGCCCGGATGCTGGTGGCGGCGGAACGGCCCCTCATCCACCCCGGCGGCGGCGTCCTCCGCTCCGGCGCCTGGGACGAGGTCCGGGAACTGGCGGAGCACCTCTCCGCGCCGGTTACCACCTCTATGGGGGCCAGCGGCGTCCTGCCCGAAGACCACCCCCTCTGCCTCATCCCCGGCGGCTACGGCGCGCTGGGCGCCCAGAACGAGGCGGACGTGGTGCTTCTGGTCGGTGGGCGGCTGGGGGACGTGGATTTCTGGGGACTGCCGCCAATGTGGGGCGAGCCGGACGTCCAGAAGTTCATCCAGATAGACATTGAGCCGGAGAACATCGCCCTCAACCGTCCCGTGGACCTGGCGCTGGTGGGGGACGCGAAGGCCACCCTGCGCGCGCTGATAGAGGCGGTCCGGCGGCTGACCCCGCCGCTCCCGGAGCGGCCCCAGATGGACGCCTACCGCGCCGCCCAGCAGGCCTGGCTGGCCAACTTTGAGCAGCAGGCCGAATCGGACGGAAAGCCCATCCACCCCCTCCGGCTGATGCGGGACGTGCGCGCCTTTTTCCCGCGCGAGGCCATCACCGTCGTGGACGGCGGGAACACCACCGTCTGGGCCCACTACCTGAACCGGGTCTACGCGCCCCGGTCGTTCCTCTGGGCGGCGGACTCCGGGCACCTGGGGACGGGGCTTCCCTACGCCATCGGGGCCAAACTGGCCGCGCCGGACCGGCCCGTCTACGCCATCTGCGGCGACGGCGCCTTCGGGCTGAACATGCAGGAATTGGAGACGGCCGCGCGGCTGAAGGTCCCGGTCGTCATCGTCATCGCCAACGACCGGCAGTGGGGGATGATCAAGGCCTCGCAGATGGCCAACTACGACGCGCGCTACATCGGCGTGGACTTCACCGACATCCGCTACGACGAGATCGCGCGCGCCTGCGGTTGCTGGGGGGAACGGATAGAGGATCCGAAGGAAATTACGCCTGCGCTGGAGCGGGCCGTCCGGTCGGGGAAGCCGGCGGTGCTGGACGTCATCGTGGACTCGTGGGCCAACCTGCTCCCGCCCGACCTGGAGAACCTGGCGGCGGTCTGGATGGAGGGGTGCGAACTGCCGGAGTAGGTCCTCACCCCTCCCCCGGCCCCCAGGAGCGTTAACTTAAGGTTAGATCCGTCTCTCTGTTTCCTGCCGCCCTGGGCGCCGATGGGAAATCGGCCTCCCTGGACGCTTCGCGCCGGGCGTCAACCTGCGTTGACGCCCTTCTCCGGAGGTCGGTGAAGACCGACCTCCTGGCCGAAGGCCCAGGGCGGCTGACTTCAGTCGGCTTCCGAGGCGGCGACTCAACCTGCGCGGCGCCGAAAGTTAACGCTTATGGAGGCTGGGGGTGGAGGGTGCGGCGGCCGAAGGCCGCCGCAAAACCCCGCCCGCACCCCCGGCCCCTCTCCCAAATGAAGTTTGGGAGAGGGGACGGGCCGGGGGAGGGGTGAGGCTTCCGCCGCCGAAAGGCGAGCGGGAGAGGGAGGGGGTCGGGGGGTGGGGCGAGGGCAAATCCCCCCTTCGGCGAAAAACCTACACTTGTCAGGGGGCAGGGGGTGGGGTGAGGGCAGAACGTCCGCCAGCAAAAGGGTCACCAATGATGAACCCTCCCCCTTTGAAAAGCCCTGGCAATCCGACGAGCACCCCTTGCCTCTCCCTCTGTTCCATGCTATCATGCAGGGCCGGAGGGAAAGATGTCATCTCCATCGGCTCAGATGGTCAAACTGAGCAAGTTCCTCTCCCTCATCCTCCGCCATCAGCCGGAGCGCTTTGGGCTGAAACTGGACGAAGAGGGATGGGCATCGCTGCCGGAGGTGCTGGAAATTCTGCAGGGATTGCCCAACTTCCGCTGGGCCACCCGCGCCGACGTGATGGAACTGGTGGAGAAAGGAAGCGGGGACGACAAACGACGATTTGAAGTCGCTGGTGACCGCATCCGCGCCCGCTACGGCCACACCGTCCCCCTGCACGCCGAACTTCCGGCCTGCACGCCGCCAGCCCGCCTGTACCACGGCACCTCCCCCCGCGCGCTGAAACACATCCGGCAGGAAGGGCTCCGCCCGATGCGCCGCCAGTACGTCCATCTCTCCACCGATCCGGAGACGGCGGCCCGGGTCGGCGCCCGCCACGCCCCCACCCCGATCGTCCTCACCGTCCGCGCGGCGGAGGCCGCCGAAGCGGGCATCCTCTTCCACCAGGCCGATGAGTCCACCTACCTGGCCAAGGCCATCCCGCCGGAGTTTCTGGAGTTCCCGGAGGAGGCATGAAACCATCCGACCGCCGGACTGCTGAGGGAATCCTCTATACCGACCAGTATCAACTGACAATGGCCCAACTCTACTACCGGATGGGCCTCCACGAGAAGTGGGCGCAGTTTGACTACTTTTTCCGCAGTTACCCCAACTACGGCTCCCATCGGGCCGGTTACTGCATCAACGCCGGCCTGGAGTGGTTGGTGGACTGGATGCAGGAGGCCCGTTTCCGGGAAGAGGACCTGGCCTATCTGCGGGGCCAGGTCGGGCGGACGGGGCGCCGCCTCTTCGGGGACGATTTTCTGGACTGGCTGCGGGAAAACGGCCACTTCGGCGCCATTTCTATGCGGGCCATCCCGGAGGGACGGGTGGTCCACCCCAACGTCCCTCTGGTCGTGGTGCGGGGCCCGCTGGCCATGGCGCAGATTCTGGAGACGCCGCTCCTCAACCACCTGAACTATCAGACGCTCATCGCCACCAAAGCGGCGCGCATCCACGAAATCGGGCGCGGGCGGACCCTGCTGGAATTCGGCCTGCGGCGGGCTCAGGAGCGGGCCGCCCTCGCGGGTGCTCGGGCGGCCCTCATCGGCGGCGCCGACTTCACCTCCAACGTCGGCATCTCCCACGTCCTGGGGTATCCCCCCAAAGGCACCCACGCCCACAGTATGGTGCAGATTTTTATGGCCCTGGGCGAAGGGGAACTGGGCGCCTTTCGGGCCTACGCGGAGGTCTATCCGGACGACTGTCTGCTGCTGGTGGACACCATCAACACGCTGGAGAGCGGCGTTCCCAACGCCATCCGGGTCTTTGAGGAACTGCGCCGCAAAGGGCACGAACCCGTCGGCATCCGGCTGGACTCCGGCGACCTGGCCTATCTGAGCATCCAGGCCGCCCGGATGCTGGACGAGGCCGGGTTCCCGAACACCGTCATCGTCCTCTCCAACCAACTGGACGAACTGGTCATCTGGGAGATTATTACCCAGATTCAGAAAGAGGCGCCCCGCTACGGGGTGGACCCGGACCGGCTCATCAACCGGCTGGTCTACGGCGTGGGAACCCGGCTCATCACCTCCGAGGGCGCGCCGGCGCTGGACGGCGTCTACAAACTGGTGGCGGTACGGGACGGCGGGGAGTGGGTGCCGGCCATCAAAATCTCCGAGACGCCCGAAAAGACCCTCAACCCCGGCGATAAGCGGGTCTGGCGGCTCTACGACCGGCGCGGAAAGGCCACGGCCGACCTGCTGAGCCTCCAGGACGAGGACCCCCGGCAAATGGAGCAGGTCGTCCTGCGCCACCCCACCGACCACACCGCCTATCGGGTCCTGGCGCGCTCGGACATCTCCGAAGTGGAGCCGCTGCTGGTAGACGTGCTCCAGGAGGGCCGCCTGGTCTACGAATTCCCACCCCTGGAGGAGATTCGCCGTCTCCGCCAGGCGGATATGGAGCGGCTGGACGCGGGGGTCAAACGGATCATCAACCCCCACGTCTATCACGTCTCCCTCACCGAGAAGTTGTGGAATCTGAAGCAGGAAGTGATCCGAAACGTGAAACGTGAAACGTGAAGCGTGAAGCGTGAAGCGTGAAGCATGAAATTTACAAGGAGGAGCAATGACGACAAAGGCACAGGTGACCTGGGTTGGGCCGGGGCTGCGGCTGGTGGGTGAGGCCGACGAGCACGCGATCGTCCTGGACCACGTGCTGGACGGGGAAGGCCGACCGGAGAGCGGCCCGACTCCGATGAAGGTAGTGCTCATCGGTCTCTGCGGCTGTACGGCGATGGACGTGGTCTCCATCCTGCAGAAAAAGCGGCAGCCGTTTACGGGGCTGGAGGTCCGCGCCACCGCCGAGCGCTCGGGCGACCATCCCAAAGTCTACACACAGATCCACCTGGAGTACGTGGTGAAGGGCAAGGGGGTGGACCCCCAGGCCGTGGAGCGGGCCATAGAACTCTCCCAGACCAAGTACTGCTCCGTCTCGGCCATGCTGAGCAAAACGGCGACCATCACCACGTCGTATCGGATTGAGGAAAACTAAATATCGCACAAAGACACAGAGACGCAGGATGACGTTTCTTTGTGCCTTGTGCCTCTGGGCCTGGCCACCTGACACTTTTCCCGTGTCCCGTTCGCCTTCGGCGGCAAAGGCCCTCACCTCTCCCCTCGCTCCTCCCCTCTCCCGCTCGCCTGCGGCGGCGGGAGAGGGGCCGGGGGTGAGGGTGGAGGTTCTGCGGCGGCCAAAGGCCGCCGCAAAACCCCTTTTTCCCTCCCCCTCTCCCCCACAGCGAAGCAGTGGGGGAGAGGGGGATAGAGCTCACAAGTGTGGGTTTTTCACGCCCCTCTCGTTCTGGGCGGGCGACGGGCTTCTTTGCCCCTCACCCCCCCCTTGCCCCCCTCTCCCCATCGCTCCGCTCTGGGGAAAGGGGGGGTGAAGAAACTCACAGTGCCTCCTCCGAGGAAAACGTCGGGTGGCTAATCTCTGGGTAATATCTCAGAAGCCAGGGGCGTAGAAACAGAGCATCACGCTCCCGTACCGCCGCCGGTCCACCAGGGCCAGGTGGCGCAGGAGGAGGTCCTGGTACTCCCGGGGATGAATCTGGGCGATGGCGCGGCCCCCGGGGGCCAGCCAGCCAGGGGCGGCGTCCAGCGCCTCCAGGGTCGCCGCCCAGAGGCCCTGGTACTGGGGCGGAGCGATGTAAATGTAGTCAAAGGGCTCCGGCTCCCCCCGCAGAAAGGCGAAGACGTCCGCCCGGACGACGCGCGCTGCGCCCGCCAGCCCGGTCAGCGCCAGATTCTCCCGGATGGTGCGGAGGGCCGCCGGATTCCGCTCCACAAAGACCGCCTCCGCCGCCCCCCGGCTGAGCGCCTCAATCCCCACCTGCCCGGTTCCGGCGAAGAGGTCCAGGAACCGGGCCCCCACCACGCCGTCCCCCAAAATATTGAAGAGAGCGGACTTGGCCCGGTCGGTGATGGGACGGGTCCCCAGGCCCGGCACCGATTTCAGTTTGCGGCCTTTGGCTCTTCCGGTGACGACGCGCATGGTAAAACGTGAAGCATACAGCGTGAGGGCGACAGGTCAACAGCGCTAACTTTTTTCTGTCGCGCAGCATGTTAGCCTGCCACGGCGCCCGCCCTTACCGGCCTGGCGGCCGGCGCTACACTGTCTACGGGTCGGCGTTCTCTACGTGTCGGAGGACGGCGGCCAGGACGTCCTCCACGGTGAGGCCGGTGGTGTCTATCACCACGGCGCCCTCCGGGACGCGCAGGGGGGAGATGGCGCGGTGGCTGTCAATTTCATCCCGCCGGAGGGTCATCGCCAGCACCTCCTCGTAGGGGACCTCCTCCCCCCGGGCCTGCCGCTCCAGCCAGCGCCGCCGCGCCCGCTCCTGCGGCGACGCGTCCAGGTAGAGTTTCAGGTCGGCGTCGGGGAGGACGACGGAGCCGATGTCCCGCCCGACCATGACGACCCGTCCGGCGGCGGCGATGCGCCGCTGCTGGGCGACCATCGCCCGCCGCACCCCCGCGTAGGCGGAGACGACGGAGACGGTGCCATCCACCTCCGGGCGGCGAATCTCCCAGGTGACGTCCTCGCCATCGGCCAGGACGGTGTACTGGCGCCCGTCGTCGGCGGTGGGCGGGACGACGTCTATGCGGAGAGATTCAGCCAGCGCGGTGACGGCGGCCTCATCCTCCACCGACACGCCGCGCGTTAGTGCCGCCCAGGTGACGGCGCGGTACATCGCGCCGGTATCCAGGTAGAGGTAACCCAGCCGCCGGGCCAGCAGGTAGCCGATGGTACTCTTCCCCGATGCCACGGGGCCGTCTATGGTGATGGTGGATGGGAGCATGAGTGTTCCGTGTTGCGTAGTGCGTCGTTCGTAGTGAGCCGCAAAGCCGTTCGTAGTGAGCCACGAAGCCGTTCGTAGTCAGCCACGAAGCCGTTCGTAGTGAGCCACGAAGCGAAGCGGAGTGGCGTCCCGTTCGTAGTCAGCCACGAAGCGCAGCGGAGTGGCGTCCAAACGGCACTCCACTCCGTTCCGTGCCTGACTACGAACGGCTGGCAGTCAGCCACGAAGCGCAGCGAAGTGGCGTCCAAACGGCACTCCACTCCGTTCCGTGCCTGACTACGAACGGCTGGCAGTGAGCCACGAAGCGAAGCGGAGTGGCGTCCAAACGGCACTCCACTCCGTTCCGTGCCTGACTACGAACGGCTGGTAGTCAGCCACGAAGCGCAGCGAAGTGGCGTCCAAACGGCACTCCACTTCGTTTCGTGCCTGACTACGAACCGTTTGTAGTCAGCCACGGAGCGCAGCGAAGTGGTGTCTGACTTCAAGAAAGGAGTATTATGCCTCCCTACCGCCTTTTCGGGGTGGGCCTTCTGTTAGGCGTGCTGGGGGCCCTGGTGGGGATGGCCCTCTCCTGCCCTCCGACCGATGCCTCTCCCCCTCCTCCCGCCGCAGACATCGCCGGGGGAGGAGAGGCTATTTTCCCCGACCCCCGCTGGCTGGGCCTGATCCGCGCCCGGGACGCCTCCGGAATC
>CALDFY010000153.1 GCA_937942115.1 uncultured Anaerolineae bacterium
TTGACGCCCTTCTCGGGAGGTCGGCGAAGGCCGACCTTGTTGCGAACGAAGTGAAGGGACCCGGCCGAAGGCCCAAAGAGGCTGGCTTCAGTCAGCGCCCGAGGCGGCGACCCAACTGGCGCAGCCCCTTAAGTTAACGCATATGGGAAGAGAGGTGAGGAGGGATTTTGCGGCGGCCGAAGGCCGCCGCAAAATCCCTTTCCCCTTCCCCCCTCCCCCAAGCGCAGCGATGGGGGAGGGGGATAAAGGGGGGTGAGGGCAAAATTGGCCTCCTGCCAGTATCAGCGGTGATTTTTCCCTTCAGTGCGAATTTTTAACGCTCTCCAAAAGTGCCACCAATTTCGGTTGAAAAATGAACCATCCCGTACTCCGTATTCCGTACTCCGAATTCCGTGTTCGTTTGCGCAGATGCGGTTTCGTGGTACATTAAGCAGTACACAAGTAGTACGTTGCTCATTCCGTCATTCTGTCATTCCGTCATTCCGTCATTCTGTCATTCCGTCATTCCGTCATTCCGTCATTCGGTCATTCCCCATGCGCCGCCTGTGGATTCTGGCCGCTCTGACCCTCCTGGCCTTTGGCCTGCGCGCGAGTTCCCTCACCGCCCAGTCCCTCTGGCGGGACGAGGTGGATGCCCTCTGTTACGCCTATGAGTTCCCCTCCCTCCTGATAGAGGCGCTGGTGCCGGAGCGGGCCGGGGACCTCCGGACTCCGTGCGCGTGCCCCCCGCCGCCGCTATCCGCCGATTGGATGACGGGGACCCTCCAGGAGCGCGCCGTTGGCCTGCTGGGGGCGATGATCCGGCAGAACGGCCCGCTCTACTACTTCCTCCTCCGGGGTTGGGTTGCGCTGGCGGGGCACACCGAATACGGGATGCGGTTCTTCTCCCTCCTCCTCGGCATCCTCGGCGTGCCGCTGACGGCCGCCCTGGGCCGTCGCCTGGTGGGCCGGACCGCCGCTACCGTCGCCGCCGCGCTGATGGCCGTCTCCCCCTACATGGTCTGGTACGGGCAGGAGGTCAAGATGTACACCCTGGTCCCGGCGCTGGTCCTGCTGGCCCTCTACGGCCTGCGGCGGGGGATGGACGAGGGGGGAAAGTGGTGGGCCGTCCAGGTGGTCGCGACCACCCTGCTTCTCTACACCCACATCTGGGGCGCGCTGCTGATCCCGCTGCAAATCCTCTGGCTGGCGGTGGAATGGCCCCGCTGGCGGCCTCGCTGGCGCGGCGCGCTGGTCGGGATGGCCCTGCTGACCCTGCCCTATCTGCCGCTGGCCCTCTGGCAGGCCCCGGCCGCCCTGGCCCGGCGGGAGACGGGGTTCCCCCACCACACGCTGGGGGAGATGGCGATGATCCTGCTCAATGGCTGGAGCACGGGGATTCTCTCCCGGGGCTGGCCCTGGGGCGCGCTGGTTCTCGGGGGACTGGCCGCGCTGGGGCTGGTGGGGGGCTTTCCTCGCCACCCTTGCCCCTCCCCTCTCCCGAACTTCGTTCGGGAGAGGGGAGGAGGCAGGGGGAGGGGTGAGGCATACCTCCTGGCCCTCTGGCTCACGCTTCCCCTGCTGGGCATCTGGCTCATCTCCCTGCGCCAGCCGCTGTTCACCGACCGGTACCTCATCTGGTGCGCGCCGGCCTTCTACATGCTGGCGGGTGCAGGATGGACGGCTTTAAAGAAGCCAGGGGCAGGACGCGAAAAGGGACGAGATGCGGGGCGCAAACGGAAAATCGCCTCCCCGTATCTTGCGCTCTGTGCTCTTGCATCCTGCATTTCTCTGGCCGTCTTCGGATTGAACCTGCACGCCCAGGCCACTGTCCCGATTAAGTCGGACTTCCGCGCCGCTGCCGCGTATGTGGAATCCCGCTACCGGCCGGGCGACCTGCTCATCTTCCAGATTCCCCACGTCCGCTACACCTTTGACTACTATTTCGGCCCAACGGACTACCTCTGGGCCGACGGTCTCTACACCAACCATCGCACCGATCGCGGAGAGTACCGGCTCTCCGAAGAGGCCGCCGGCCGGTGGATGACGCTGCTGGTCCGGGATCGCGCGCGGGTCTGGCTGGTGGCGTCGGAGGTGGAGATGTGGGACGAGAGGAATCTGGTGCAGGGGTGGCTGGAGGGGGCATTCGTCCGGGCCGACGAGGCGCATTTTGCCCGGGTGGATGTGTACGAGTATCAACGGTAAAGAACTATTCAGCGCTGACTGAAAGTCATCTTTTTGGGCCTTTGGCCGAAGTTGCTTCACTTCGTTCGCAACAAGGGCGGCCTACGCCGCCCTCCGGAGAAGGGCGTCAACGCAGGTTGACGCCCGGCGCGAAGCGTAGGGGCAACCCTCGCGGTTGCCCCCAGGGAAGGCCGATTTCCCATCGGCGCCCGAGGCGGCGGGAAGCGGAGAGCCGAAGCCAGCCTTAAGTTAACGCCTATGAGGGGTCAGGGGGAGGGGTGAGGTTGACGCCCGGCGCAAAGCGCCTAAGGAGGCTGATTTCCAATCGGCGCAAAAAGGGCGACCTCCACTGGGATGAACAGTTACCGGTAAAGTACCTACCGTCTCTCCAAAAACCGGGCCAGAAACTCCACCCGGCGCCGTTTGGCGTCCACCACGTTCTCCGTCTTCAGGAAACCGTGCCCCTCATCCGGATAGAGGACGAAATCGCACTCTTTCCCCAGCGCCCGGAGCACATCCCGCGCCTGGATGGACTCCTGCGCCGGACAGCGCGGGTCATTGGCCCCACAGATGAGTTGCACGGGCGCCCGGATGCGGTCCAGGAAGAAAAACGGCGAGCGCTCGTAGTAGCGGTCCCGGTCCTTCTCCGGGTCGCCGAAATTCTCCCGGTCCCACTGCTGGAGGTCCTCTCGCTCGCTGGCGTACTCGGTAAACCAGTTCAGGAACGGCACCACGGCCGATCCCGCCGCCCAGCGGTCGGGGTAGCCGGTGAGCGCGGTCATCGTCAGGTAACCGCCGTAACTGGTGCCGGTAATGGCGATACGCGCCGGGTCCGCCAGCCCCTCCCGGGCCAGATAGTCGGCGCCCGCTACCACGTCGCGGGTATCACCGCCGCCCAGGTCAAAGCGGTTGGCCAGTTGCCACTCCCGCCCGTAGCCGGTGGAGCCCCGATAGTTGGGGGCCAGCACCACCCACCCCCGACTGACCATATGCTGGACCAGCGGGTCCCAGGTGACCTGGGTCAGCCATGTCGGGCCGCCGTGGACGTAGACGACGGCCGGAGAGGGCCCCCGCGCAGCGGGCGGACGGTAGAGGAGCGCTGGCACCTCCCGCCCGTCCAGGCTGGGGTAGCGGACCTCCTCCGGCATCACGAAGGGGGCGCCCTGCAGGTCCGGCGGCAGGGAGTGGGTCAACTGCCGGAAAGTCCCGTCGGTCAGGCGCAGATGCCACAGGTCGGTGGGATGGCGAGGGTTGTCAAAGACGAAGAGGAGGCCCTCACCGTCAGGCGTGAAACAGGGGCGGGCGTGGACACCGGATTCCACCCGATAGGACGCCACCGCGCCGGAGGAGAGGTCGGCGACCTCCAGCCAGTTGACCGGCCCCTGGCCACGCACCCAGGCCATGCGGCGACCGTCCGGGGACCAGGCCGGGTGGTCCCGATCGCCCTCCCCGTCCGTCATCCAGGAGACGGCGCCCGAGTCCAGGTCCCAGAAGGCCACCTGGAAGCACCCGTCCCGCTCGGCCGCGAAGGCCAGGCGAGACCCATCCGGGGACCAGGCCGGATGCTTGGCGCAGAGGGGCCCCTCGGGCCCGGCGACGGCCCGGGGCTCCCCACCCTCCGCCGGGACGACAAAAATCCCCGTATCCTGCCCGCGCGTCATGCAGACCACCGCCAGATGCCGCCCGTCGGGCGACCAGACCACCGACAGGTCGGAATAGGGAAGGCTCAGAACGGGCCGGACCGGCCCACCCTCCACCGGCAGGAGGTAGGTGTCCATCCGGCCGGAACGGTTGGAGATCAAAGCGATGAAGCGCCCGTCAGGGGACCAGGCGAAATCGGGGTCTATCAGGTCGGGCGTCCCAGGGGTCAGATTCTCGTGGCAGCCCGTTCCCGGGTCGCAGAGCCAGAGATCGTACTGTTCGCTGCCGTCCAGGTCCAGGACATAGGCCAGGCGGCGGCCGTCGGGCGACCAGCGGGGAGCGTGTTTGGCCCCCGGCCCATCGGTGACCGGATGGGGCAGTGCGCTTCCGTCGGTCGGGGCCAGATAGACCTCCCACCGCCCGGTGCGGTTCCAGGAAAACGCAACCTCTGCCCCATCGGGCGAGAGGTCAAAGAGTTCGTCCACATAGGGGACGCGGAGAAGTTCATCCAGGGGGAGCATAGGATTCACCTCGTAGCGCAAGAGGAATCTTGCGCTACCTCTGGACTCCTTCGCCGTTAAACCCGCGACCGATGCCGCGATAGACGAAGCCCAGCGAGCGGACGAAGGCCGGGTCGTAGATATTCCGCCCGTCCACCAGCACCGGACGGCGCATCCGGTCCCGGATCCGCTCCAGGTCCAGATTCTTGAACTCGTTCCAGTCGGTGACGATGACGATGGCATCACACCCCTCAGCCAGGGAGTAGGGGTCGGGAGCCATCTCCACATCGGGGAGAATCCGACGGGCGACTTCCATCGCCACCGGGTCATAGGCCCGCACCCGCCCGCCCTCAGCGATGATGTAGCGGGCAATGTCTATGGAGGGGGCGTCCCGCATATCATCGGTATTGGGCTTGAAAGCCAGGCCCAAAAGCCCCACCAGAGCGCCGTCCAGGGAACCCAGTGCGTCTCGCAGTTTCTTCACCACCAGACGGCGCTGGTAAGCATTGATGCTCATCACGGCCTGAAGGATTTGCGGCTGATAGCCGTTGCTGAGGGCCATATGGGCCAGGGCCTTCACGTCCTTGGGGAAACAGGACCCGCCGTACCCCACCCCGGCATCCAGGAACATCCGCCCGATGCGGGGGTCGTAGCCCATGCCGTTGGCGACCTCCTTGACATCTGCACCGACGGCCTCGCAAATCGCGGCAATCTCGTTAATGAAAGAAATACGGGTCGCCAGGAAGGCATTGGAAGCGTACTTGATCATCTCCGCCGTCCGCAGGTCGGTGATGACGATGGGAGCCCGCAACGGCAGGTGGAGTTGGGCGACCTTCTCCGCCGCCTCCCGGTCCAGGGAGCCCAGAACAACCCGGGCCGGGTTCATGAAGTCGCTGATGGCGGAGCCTTCCCGCAGGAACTCCGGGCAGGAGACGACGGAGAACTTCACCGAATCGCCCCGGCGGGCCCGGATAATATCGGCCACCCAGTCCCCGGTGCCCACCGGCACGGTGGACTTGTTGACAATGATGAGAGGGTGGTCCATCACATCCGCGATGGCCTCCGCCGCCGCGCGCACGTAGCGCAGGTCCGCCTCTCCGTCCACTCCCTCCGGCGTCCCCACAGCGATGAAGACAAACTCCGCGTCCCGGATGGCTTCCGCGTAGGAAGTGGTGAAGAAGAGGCGCCCGGCGCGGACGTTCCGCTCCACCAGTTCCTCCAGGCCGGGTTCATAGAAGGGCATCATGCCCTGCTTCAGTTTTTCAATTTTCTCAGCGTTGATGTCCATACAGATTACCCGGTTGCCCAGGTCCGCGAAGCAGGCCCCGGTGACCAGTCCAACGTATCCAACGCCGATCACTGCGATGTTTCTCACGACAGTTTTCCCTCCAAGAAATGTCGTTGCAACGCATTTCCTCGCGGCGACTTCGCCGCCGCAATTGCGGCTGATATGATACCACAATGAAAAGATTTGGCAACCGACTGGGCTGGAGATAAGTCCGCAGGGACACGAACACAGCGACTTGCCGTATCCGTAATCGGGGATACAGATGTCCAATGCCCTGGAGCGGGGCGCGGACATCCCGCTGCCGGCGCCGAAGGAAGTGGAAATCCCCGTTGCCTACGGCGGAGAATTCGGCCCGGACATCGGCTTCGTGGCCGCCCACAACGGCCTCTCCGAAGCGGACGTGGTCCGCCTGCACGCCGGGAGGACCTACACCGTCTACATGCTGGGATTCGCGCCGGGGTTCGTCTATCTGGGGGGACTGGCGGAGGCGCTGGCGACGCCCCGTCTCCCCACCCCGCGCCCATCGGTACCGGCGGGGTCGGTGGGCATCGCCGGCCTCCAGACCGGCATCTACGGCCTCTCCACCCCCGGGGGGTGGCGGCTGATCGGGCGGACGCCGATGCCCATGCTGGACCTATCCCGCGAGCCCCCCACCCCGCTCCGGCCGGGGGACCGGGTGCGGTTTCTCCCCATTTCGGCGGAAGAATTCGCGGCCTGGCAGAAGACCGATGGCGCTGGAAGTCCTTGACGGCGGATGGCTGACGACAGTCCAGGACCTGGGACGGCCCGGCTACGAACGGTACGGCATTCCCGTCTCCGGAGCGATGGACCCTTTCGCCCTGCGGGTCGCCAACCGACTGGTCGGCAATCCCCCCGGTGCGGCCGGGCTGGAGATCACCCTGTCGGGGCCGGTCCTGATGGCGACGGAACCGTGCCTGGTCGCCGTCACCGGCGCCGACCTGACCCTTCAGGTGGACGGTCGGGAGATGCCGATGGGGATGTCCGTCTTCGTCCGTCGGGGGTCGGTCATTTCCTTCGGGGAACGGCGTCGGGGCTGTCGGGCCTACCTGGCCGTCGCCGGAGGGATAGCGGTACCGCCTGTGCTGGGGTCACGGTCCACCTACCTGCCGGGCCGCTTTGGGGGATTGGACGGGCGCGCGCTGCGTCCGGGGGACCGTCTCCCGATCGGGCCGGTCTCCGGGCATCTGCCGGAGCGGGCCGGAGAGCGCCCCCCACCCCACCTCACCCCGGCCTGGGACGACTGCCCGACCGTCCGCGCGGTGCCCGGTCCCCAGGACGACCACTTCACTCCGGAGGGCCTGGAGACGTTTTTCGGGTCGGAGTACCGGGTCTCGCCCCCATCGGACCGGATGGGCTACCGGCTGGAAGGCCCCCCGGTGGCCTGCCTGCGGACAGAGATGATTTCGGACGGGGTGCCGCCGGGCGCCGTCCAGATTCCGCCGGACGGCCGGCCGCTGGTGATGATGGCCGATCATCAGACGACAGGCGGATACCCGAAAATCGCGGTGGTCATCACGGCGGACCTCCCTCTGCTGGCCCAATGCGTACCAGGCGAGAGCCGCGTCCGGTTTCGGGCTGTGACCGTCTCCGAGGCACAGCGCGCTTACCGGGAGATGATGGAGGCGCTGGAGGCGTGGGAGCAGACTGGGGCGGGATGGGGTCTATGAGCGGCCGCTAATGACTACACGAAGGAAACGGGCCATACACCCTGTCTCACCCTGATGACTATACGAAGAGCGGCGGCTTGACAGAATCCTCACACCGTATTATAATAAACCCGCCCGGTCCGGAAGGCCGGGCTATACCGTGCATGGGGGAAGCGAATGGAACTCACGAACACCGAAATCCGACCCACATCTATCGCCGAACTTCGTCCCAAAATGCGGCTGGAAGGTGTCGTTCGCAAAGTGGAACTCTACGGCGCCTTCGTGGACATCGGCCTGGAGCGGGACGGTTTAATCCACATTTCCCAACTGAGCGACAAGCCCGTCAACCGGGTGGCCGACGTGGTCCGGGAAGGCCAGAAGGTCACCGTCTGGGTCACGCAGGTGGACCCCCGTCAGGGTCGGGTCGCCCTGACGCTGGTCAAGCCCCCCGATGTGGAGTGGAAAGAACTGGAAGAGGGCCAGACTTACACCGGTCGGGTCGTGCGGGTGGAGCGATACGGGTTGTTCGTGGACATCGGGGCCGAACGCCCGGGTCTGCTGCACGCCCGGGAGATGGGGAGATTCAATCGCCCGGATATGTACCGCGTGGGGGATGAAGTAGAGGTGCGCATCCTGCAACTGGACCGGCGCAAGAAGCGCATAGACCTGGCCCTGGCGGAGACGGAGATGCCCCCCGAGGAGCGAGAGGAACCCCTCCCCACCCCGGTAGAACTGGCGTTCCGGCGGGCGATGGAAGAGGCCCGACGGCAGGGGAAGGCGGTTCCCGTGTCCGCAGGCAAACGCCGTGGGCGGCGCCAGGCCGAGCAGGACGAAATTCTGAGCCAGACCCTCCGGCAGATCAGCCGGTAAAGAATCAGCGAATCGGCGAATCAGCGCGCCGCTGATTCGCCGATTCTTTGATTCTTAAAACGCCCCTAACTGGCAGCGGACGATGCGGATGCCCAGCGCTTCCGCTGCCGCCGAGACTTCCATTTTGGGAATCCCCAGCGCCTCAGCGATGTCCCAGGCAGTCCGGCAGGGCAAACGTCCTTCACTCAACCCGTCCTGAATCGCCTGGGCCAGACCCGGCTCCACCGCCTCGGCGGGCCGGACGATTTTGTGTCGGCCCTCCGCCTTCGGCCCGTAGCCGAAGAGGCCCAACTGGCAGCGGTTGAGCCGGACCTCCATTTCATCCGCCGTCTGCCCCACCGCCAGCGGTTCCACCCCCAGTTCTTCGGCGACCCGAAAGGCCGCCGCGCAGGGAAGCATCCCCTCCGCATCCAGATGACGGCGAATCGCGTCGGCAATCCGTTCGTCCATCCACTCCCTCCGTTCACAGAATCTCCAGAAATCGCACCGCCTGGGCGTCCCACTCGCGGGTCTCCAGGGTTACCGATGTGCGGCCCGAATCACAAAGAAGGGCCTGAACGACGACATAACCACTTCCGCCGCCCAGCCGGATGGAGCATTCGTCCTGCGCCTCCACCGTCATCCCCAGGCCACCGGGGCCAAAGAAGGCCAGCGCCCGCTCCAGGACCTGCTCCGGGGGCCGGCGGGTCTCTTTGCCGTAGCGGGCCATATCAGATTTCCTCCAGAGCCCTCAGAATCTCCCCAATGTCCGGCACCTCCCGCATCGGGTAGATTTTCTTGAAGCGCACGACCCCCTCGGCATCCACGATGAAGACGGCCCGTTCGCTGAAGCCGTTCTTCTCCCGGAAGATGCCGTAGGCCTGAGCGACGCCGCCGTGGGGCCAGAAGTCGGCCAGAAGACGGGTCTCCTGGATCCCGAGGGATTCCGCCCACGCCTTTTTGCACGGGACGCTATCCACGCTGAGCCCCAGCGCCACCGCGCCCAGCCGCTCCATTTCCGCCCGGTGCCTCTCCAGGTCCTGCATCTGGATCGCGCAGACCCGGGTCCAGGCCAGGGGGTGGAAAGAGAGGACGACTTTTTTGCCCCGCAGGGCGCTGAGGGTGACTTCCTGTTCGTTCTGGTCTTTCAGGGTGAAATCGGGGGCAATGTCCCCCACGTCAATCATTGCGTTGTTCATGGGAAACCTCCTGAGGATGGCTTCGGCTCTCCGCTTCCCGCCGCCTCGGGCGCCGATGGGAAATCGGCCTCCCCTGGGGGCAACCGCGAGGGTTGCCCCTACGCTTCGCGCCGGGCGTCAACCTGCGTTGACGCCCTTCTCCGGAGGTCGGCGAAGGCCGACCTGGTTGCCAACGAAGTGAAGGGACCCGGCCGAAGGCCCAAAGGGGCTGGCTTCAGTCAGCGCCCGAGGCGGCGACCCAACTGGCGCAGCCCCTTAAGTTAACGCATATGGGGGCAGGGGGTGGGGTGAGGCCGTGGGAGCAAGCCCTGCCCCTACGGATGCTCCGGGGTCGGACCGGCCGAATTCGGCACGACCAGAAGAATTTCCCCCGGCCGGACCATGCCACCATACCGCCGCGCCCACTCCTCCGGATACTCCGGGGAGGACACATGCTCCAGTTCTCGCTCCAGTTGTTGCTGCCGGGTCTGCTCGTACTGAATCTGGGCCCGGAGTTCCGTTTCGGTCGCCAGGAGATGACGCAGATGGGCAATCTGCCTCCAGACCCCGCGACCGATCAGCCCGGCCACCACCAGAACAAAGAGGATGGCCCCCCCAATCAACCATCGCGGCGCTCCGCTTCCTTTTCGGGTCACATGGCTCCTTTCCGAGGGGTTACGGCTCGCCAAACCGCCGAAGCAGAATCTCCTCCAGCGTCGGTCGGCCGAGCACCTGCAGTTCGTAGCGCACCCGGTCCACCGGATAGCGCACCTTCAGCAAACGGCGGATGTCCACCGGCGTTGCCGCCAGGACCAGGTCGCAAGGGGTG
This sequence comes from uncultured Anaerolineae bacterium, assembly GCA_937942115.1. Lineage (GTDB taxonomy): Bacteria > Chloroflexota > Anaerolineae > B4-G1 > DUEL01 > SpSt-77. The sequence goes on from CALDFY010000153.1 coordinate 10,116, forward strand.
GCGTTGATGGTCTCCTCCAGGTCCCGGATCTGCTCGTCGCCGTAGCCCATCGCGGGCAGCAGGGGCCCAATATGGGGATACTTCTGGAACGTCTCGGCGATGGAGCGGACGGCGTAGGGGCGCGGGTCCACCAGTTCGGCTGCGCCGAAGCGGCGCGCCGCTGTCACGCCGGCGCCGTAGGCCATTTCGCCGTGGGTCAACGTCGGCCCGTCCTCTATCACCAGCACCCGCCGGCCCCGGATGGCCTCCGGGTCCTCCACGAAGATAGGCGACGCCGCCTCCACCACAATGGCCTGGGGATTCACCTCCTGGACGCTCTGCCGCACCCGCCAGACCCCCTCCGGGTCCGCCGTATCCACCTTGTTGATGACCACCACGTCGGCGGCCCGCAGGTTGGCCTCCCCGGGGTGGTAGCGAACCTCATGCCCGGGCCGATGGGGGTCGGCGACGACGATGTGCAAATCCGGGCGGAAGAACGGCAGGTCGTTGTTGCCGCCGTCCCAGACGACGATATCCGCCTCCTCCTCGGCCTGGCGCAGGATGCGTTCGTAGTCCACCCCAGCGTAGACGACCACTCCCCGGTCTATGTGGGGCTCGTACTCCTCCCGCTCCTCAATGGTGCAGCGGGAGCGGTCCAGGTCCTCGTAGGAGGCAAACCGCTGGACGGCCTGGGCCGTCAGGTCGCCGTAGGGCATAGGGTGGCGGACAACGACGACCCGGCGTCCCATCCGCCGCAGCACATCGCAGACGTGGCGGGTGGTCTGGCTCTTGCCGCTGCCGGTGCGAACCGCGCAGACGGCCACCACCGGCTTGCGGCTGCTCAGCATCGTGGAGCCGGTTCCCATCAGGCGGAAATCGGCACCCGCCACCAGCACCTGGGATGCTTTATGCATCACGTACTCGTGGGAGACATCCGAGTAGGCAAAGACCACCTGGTCCACCCCATACCGGCGGATCAGGTCGGTCAGTTCCTCTTCGGGGTATATGGGAATTCCCTCAGGGTACAGACGCCCCGCCAGTTCGGGCGGATAGCGACGCCCTTCAATATTCGGAATCTGGGTCGCTGTGAAGGCAACGACCTGATAGTCGGGGTTATCGCGAAAGTAAACGTTAAAGTTGTGGAAATCGCGCCCAGCGGCGCCCATGATGATGACTCGTTTCGGCATACCATTACTCCTTTTTGTGACGTTGGTTCGGTCGCTTGGGGGGCGGAGCGTTTTCCTGAATCCGACGGGCAATCTCCTTTCTCAAGGGTAACAGAGCCCCCAGTACGCCGTTGACGAAGCGGGGGGTGCTATCGGAACCGAACATCTTCCCCAATTCTATCGCTTCGCTGATGGGGACTTTGAAGGGAGTCCGGCTATCCATTGTGAGTTCGTAGAGGGCCATGCGGAGGATGTTGCGGTCAACAATGGCCACCTGCTCCAGGGGCCATTCGGGGGCCTGTTTCTGGATATAGGCGTCCAGAACCGCCCGATGCCGGAGGACACCGTAGACGAGCCAGCGGATAAACTTCGCCGCTGGTTCGGGCAACGGGGTCTCCTCCAGGCGGTGCTGGATCACCTGGGCGGGGGGATGATGAGCGCAGTCTATTTCGTAAAGAGCCTGCAGAGCGACGGTGCGCGCGAGTCGGCGAACCTTCACCGCTCCTCCATAATGAGTCACACAGAGACACAAAGAGCACAAAGAAAGCGATGATTCTGCGTCTCTGTGTCTTTGTGTGAGAGTTTAACGAGGATGAGCCGGAGCGAGTCCTGCCCCTACTTATCGGGACGCAGGGGCCACGTCCTCAATGTAGACGTTGACAGCCTCCACATCCAGCCCGACCATCTCCTGGATGGCCCGGGTGACTTCGGCCTGCACCTGCCGACCCAGAGCCAGCAGGTTGCGGCCGGCCTCCACCACCAGATAGAGGTCTACCAGGACAGATCCGTCCTGAAGGACGATTCGCACCCCTTCCTTCCCGCCCAGGAATCGGGATTTGGGCGCGGGGGCGATACGGACCACGCCGGGAACGGCCAGCGCGGTCAGACGGGCAATGGTCTCCAGGACCTCCGGGTCTACGGTGATACGGCCAAGAGCCGGGATTTCCTCCACGAAACGCCTCCCTTGAGCGGCACTCGTGCCTTTATCCGGACATCACCAGCCCGCCATCCACGGGCAGGACGGCGCCGGTGATGAATGACGCCTCGTCAGAGGCCAGGAATGCGACTGCGTACGCCACATCCTCCGGGCGCCCGGGCCGTCCCAGGGGGGTCCGGCGGATAGCCTCCTGGCGCAGTTCCTCCGGCAGGTCGGCCGTCAGGTCAGTGGGAATGTAGCCCGGGGCGATGGCGTTGACGGTGATCCCGCGCGGGCCCAACTCTTTCGCCAGACTCTTGGTGAAACCGATCACGCCCGCTTTGGCGGCGGCGTAGTTGGTCTGGCCGCCCTGCCCGGCGATGCCGACGACGGAGGAGATGTTGATGATGCGCCCGGAGCGCTGGCGGACCATCGGGCGGGCCGCCGCCTTGCAGGTGTGAAAGAGACTGGTCAGGTCCACCCGCAGCACCGTCTCCCAGTCCTCCGGACTCATCATCAGGATGAGGCGGTCCCGGGTGACCCCCGCGTTGTTGACGAGGATGTCTATCCGGCCGTAGGTATCCAGGGCGGCCTGGATGAGGGCCTGGGCCTGAGCGGGGTCGGAGACATCGGCCTGGACGGCGGTGGCCTCCCCGCCCCCGGCGCGGATGGCGGTGACGACCTCCTCCGCTGCGGCCGCGTTCTGGTGGTAGTTGACGACGACCCGGGCGCCCCGGCGGGCCAGTTCCATCGCGATGGCCCGCCCGATGCCCCGGGAGGCTCCGGTGACCACGGCGACTTTTCCATCCAGCGAGTAGTCCATCTGCTCTCCTTACAGATTTCTATGCACGTCCCCGCGCGGGGCGATTTTCACGACAAGAACCGTTTTTGTGGGCCGGTCCAGCGTAACTACCCACCCTGATGGCTGGGATGCCCACTTCCGCCTGCCGCTGAAGCGGCAGGCTCAGATACCAAAGCCCTGACAGGCTATCCGGAAGCCCCTGAAAGGGGCTTTTCGCCCAATGGTGCGAACATTTGCCCCCACCCCCCTTTATCCCCTCCCCCATCGCGGCGCGTGGGGGAGGGGGGAAGGGCTCACAAGTGTGGGTTTTTTCACACCCCTCTCGTTCTGGGCGGGCGACGGGCTTCTTTGCCCCTCACCCCCCTTGCCCCCCTCTCCCCATCGCTCCGCTCTGGGGAAAGGGGGGTGAAGAAAGGGGATTTTTGGGCGGGCGGCTTCGCCGCCC
>CALDFY010000154.1 GCA_937942115.1 uncultured Anaerolineae bacterium
GGAAGGTGCTTAGAAAGTCACCACGAAGGCACAAAGACACCAAGAAACGGAAAAATTTCTCGCTTTTTTCACCCTTTAGACACTTTGTGCCTTTGTGTCTTGGTGGTTTATTGCCTTGCCTCGACTTTTTAAGCAATCTCCGAAGTTCGGGAGAGGGGAGGGGGCAGGGGGTGGGGTGAGGCAGCAAGCCCTGCCCCTACGACTTCGGGGACCGTCCAGTTTCTTCCGGCTCAATGCGCACATGCACCGGGACAATCCGGTCGCTGCTGAGGCGGACCTGGACCGTGTGGTCGCCCAGGTCGCGCAGGGGGTCGGCCAGGATTTTGCGCCGGTCAAAGGGCATCTTCAGTTCCCGCTCCAGGGCCTCCGCGATGTCGGCAGGGGTGATGGAGCCGTAGAGGCGGCCGGTCGGGCCGGCCTTGGCCTGGAAGGTCAGCGTCAGTTGCTGCATCCGTTCCGCCAGCGCGGCCAGCCGCTGCGCCTGACGGGTCGCCTGCGCCGCCCGGGCCTGCTTCTGTTCCTGCGCCATGCGGACTCTCCCCTCGGTGGCCGGAACGGCCAGCCCGCGAGGGATCAGATAATTGCGGGCGTAGCCCTCGGCGACCTCCTTCACATCGCCCGCGCGCCCCAGATTGGGGACATCCTGCGTCAAGAGGACTTTCATTTCCCCCTCCTTCAGACCCGCCGCCTGCAGTCCGTGGTCTATGGTCTGTGGTCTACTTCACCAGCGAGACATCCACCGCCTGCGGCCCCCGTCCGGTCGGCTGGACCCGATAGCGGACCCGCGCCTTATCGGGAATGGCTTCCGGGGTGTCGGGCGCCAGGCCGCTCCGGTGAAAGAATATCTCGTTCCCGCTGCGCTGGATGATGAACCCGTACCCTTTTTCGGAGTCGTACCATTTGACGATGCCCTCGTGGGGGCCGGGCGTCATCTCGTGGGCCCGCAGACAGTCCGGGCAGAGGGCGGGCGGGGTCAGTTCAAATCCCAGCCCGGCCAGCCGCCGCTGTTCCTCCACGGTAAAGACAAACTGGCGGCCGCATTGGGAGCATGAGGCCCAGGTATCCCGATATGGCATAATGAGACCTCCTGGATGAAACGGGAAACGTGAAAACGGGAAAACGGGAAAACGGGATGTATCAGGCGGTGCGGGGCGGTGAGCCAACGCGGGGTTCCGGGAGCCCCCGGGCCCACCACCAGGCCAGCAGGCAGAGAAGGACCGAAAGGCCGAAAAGACCGGCGTACCCCAGCAGGTCCACCACCAGTCCGCCGAATCCGGAAATCAGGACAACGATACCGATGAGCGTGTTGGAAAGCCCCAGGTAGAGGGGCCGTTCCGCCTCGGGCACCAGTTCCAGCAGGAAGTTGCTGCCCACAAGCATGCCGGCGGGCGCCAGCGCGCCGTTCAGGAGAAAGAGGGGAAGGGCCAGGTAGGGCAACCCCGGCCCCCGGATGGGGGAGAGGGCGACCCACCCCGTCAGCGCCAGTGCCAGCAGGGCGGTGAAACCGTTTCCCAATGAGAACCACAACGTCACCAGGCGATTCCCTTTGCGGTCGCCCAGGGAGCCCCAGGGCAGGTTGGCTATCAGCCCGGCGGCGACCCGCACGGTCACGTAGATGCCCACCATCCCCTCGGGAGCACCCAGGACGTTCCGGGCATAGACGCCGTAGAAGGGAAGGGCGATGCCCGCCAGCCCCAGCGCCGTCCGCATCCCCATATACCGCCGGAAGAGGGCGTCGGTGCGCAGGAGTTGCCCGGCCCGCCGCAGTTGCTGACCCAGCGTCGGCGCCTGGGGGGCCGCCGTGCCCGGCGGCTCCCGGATGATGATGAAGGCCAGCATCGCCGGTACGATGATGGCGGTGTACGTCCCGAAGAGCAGGGCATGGCCGTGGGGAAAGGCGAAGCGATTGAGCACTTCCCGCGTCACCACGCCGGCCCCCAGGCCCAGAAGCCCTCCCGTCAGCATCCTCCAGGCGAAGAAACTGCCCCGACGGTTGGCCGGGATGGTCTTCGCCACCACTTCAAAGAAGCCCAGTCCCCCCAGCCCCGCCGCCAGTCGGGCCACGCCGTACAGGACGAAAAAAGTAGCCAGCAGGAGCGTTGGGTCATCTATCAGCCAGACGGCCACCGCCACCAGAAGCCAGGAGAGGACCCGGACGACCGCCGCCAGGGTGTAACTGAGCATCTTGCGGGGCATCCGCTGGACCAGTCCGGCGATAAAGACCTGCGGGAGGAACCACCCGGCGTCTCCCAGCGGGGACACCAGCCCGATCAGCAGGTTGGACGAAGTCAACCGGCTGACGAACCAGGTCAGCACCAGCGGGGGGTCAATGAGCCGTTCGGCGAACTCAAAGAGCGCGCCGTTCACCACCCCCAGGACGAAACTGCGGCGGATTTCCCGTTGGGGCAGTTGGACGGTCATGAAGGCGACGCTTTCCCCCGCTGGACGGCGATCACTTCGGCCAGGATGCTAACGGCAATTTCGCGGGGTGTCTCGGCGCCGATGTCCAGCCCGATGGGGGTGTAGACCCGTTCCAGCCACGCCGGCGGGACGCCCAGTTCCTGCGCCCGCCGGAAGGTCAGCGCGGTGCGGCGGCGGCCTCCTACCAACCCCACGTAGGCCGGGGAGCGGTTCGCCAGCACGGCCAGCACCGCCGCGTCGCCGGTGTAGTGGGGCGTGACCATCACCACGTAGGTCTGGCCGTCCACCGGAAAACGGGCCACCTCTTCGGCCAGGTCGCCGGTGATGCACCGTTCGGCCCAGGGAAACCGGTCCGGCGTCGCCATACCGGGCCGTTCGTCTATCACCACAATGCGGTAGCCCAGAAAGGCGCCCAGTTCGGCCACCGCCTGGCCCAGATGGCCGGCGCCCAGGATGAGCAGGGTGGGCCGGGGCGGGAGGACTTCTATCAGGATGCGCATATCGCCGCCGCAGACGCCCGGGTCGCCGCGCTCCGGGTCCCGCAGGCGGTAGATGACTTCCCGGGAGCGGCCTTCGGCGATGGCGGCCTGGGCCTCCTCCATCACCCGGGCCTCCACGCCGCCCCCGCCGACGGTGCCCACCGTGGTGCCGTCGGCCATGATCAGCATTTTGGCCCCGGCGCCGCGCGGGGCCGAGCCTTCCACTTCCACGACCGTCGCCACAGCGGCGGGCTTTCCCGCCCGCAGGGCGTCCAGAATGGCCTGATAGACCCGTTCCAGTTCCTCATACATCGGAAATTTCGCCTCACATCGGGAGAAATCAGAGCCGGCCGCCGTAGCGTAAGATGAATCTTGCGCTACGCGCTATCTGAGCCCCAGCCAGCGGGCCACAGCGCTCCGGGAGGGAGCGATAATCCCCTGGGGGCAGACCTCCGCGCAGCACATACAGCCGACGCATCGGTCCAGTTGGAAGCGGGGCGGGCGACCGGGCGCGATGGCCTCCCGGGGGCAGGCCTCGGCGCAGCGCCCGCAACCCACACAGTCCGCCGGGGCGGTCAGGCGAGGGCGGACCCGCGTGAGCCGCCGCAGCGGCGCCGTCATCCACCCCGGCAGCGGCACCCGCAGGACCCGCTGGACGACCGGCCGCCGCACCGGGCCGAAATCCAGGGCCCGCCGGTCGCCGACCACCTCTATCATCTCCAGGTCGCCGACCCCCAGGCCGCGCGCGGCCGCCTCCTGCAGGTGATAGACCTCGCCCGGACGGCAGCCCATCGCCCGGCTCAGCACCGTATCCAGTGCCACCGGGTCCGCCGAGGCCGCCAGGCAGCCGTAGTCGCGCGGCGTCCCCCCGGCGCCGGGGCCGTTCCCCTCCTGCCCAAGCACCCCGTCCATTATCGCCAGCCCCGGCCGGACCAGTTCCAGGACGTCCGCCAGCGCCCGGCTGAAATCGGGGACGGCGGGCGCCCGGAAGTGAATCTCCCGCTTGCGCGTCCCGGGGATGGTGCCAAAGAGATTTTTGACCGCGCCGGTGTAGAGGGTGAGGGTGTGTGTTTTCAGTTTGGGCAGGGTGATAACCAGGTCGGCCGCGAAGACGGGCCGGGCGATGAAGTAATCCTGCCCGCGCAGGGCGCGCCACTCCGCGCCGTCAAAGGGGACCAGACGCGCGCCCGTTGCCGCCGCGACATCTGCCATGCCGGTCCGCCGCCAGAGGGACTCGGGGTCCCGGGGCGTACCGGCGGGCGAATCGCCGATCCACACCTCGCCCCCGGCCGCCTGCACCATCTCGGCGACAGCGCGGACGACCGTCGGGTGGGTGGTGACGGCGCGGTCCAGGGGAAGGGGGGCGATCAGGTTGGGCTTCAGGAGCACCCGCATGCCGGGCCGGACGAAGCGGCCCATGCCGCCCAGGGGAGCCATCGCCGCTTCCAGCGCGCGGCGAACGGCCTCGGGGTCGTAGGTTTGGCACGCCACAACGGAGACAACGGCCATTTCGCGTATCCAGCCGATGTTGTCGCTGCGAAGAATTATACATCGTTCCGCCGGATTGCTCAACCTCTCCCCTCCGCCAGGAATTCCAGCAGGATACGGTTGAACTCGCCGGGGTTATCGGCGATGATGCCGTGACCGCTCCCTTCCACAACGATATGCCGGGCGCCGGGAATCCCCTGCGCCAGGGCGCGCTGGACCGGCAACGGCACGGTGGTATCCTCCGCCCCCGTCACCACCAGGACGGGCATGCGCAGTTCGCTCAGACGGCCCGTCGCGTCAAAGCGCATCAGGGAGCGCATCGCGGACCGATAGGCGCAGGGATTGGTCTGAGTGATGCGTCGGCGGATGTTCTCCCGCAGGAGTTGCTGGTCGGGGTGGGGGAAGAGTCGTCGGGCCACTATTTCGGCCTGTCGCTCCGGGCCGACCAGATGGCTCAGGACCGCTCGCGCCAGGAAGTAGAACCACCCGCTCAGGCTCTGGGGGCGCAGGCGGGCAAACGTGTTCACCAGCACCAGACGGCGCACCATTTCGGGATGGTCCAGCGCCAGTTGCTGGGCCACCGTCCCGCCCATAGAGATGCCCACGACATGGGCCGGCACGGCGTCCATCCGCTCCAGGAAGAGGGCCATATCCTCCGCCATCGCCCGGACGGTCACTTCGGGCGGGGCACTGGAGCGGCCGAACCCCCGCATGTCGGGGGCCAGCACCCGGTACCCCGCCTGGGAGAGGGGACCGAACTGCATGAGCCAGTCCCCACCGGCGGAACCCAACCCGTGCAGCAGAAGAACGGGCGGCGCACCGGTGGGATTCACCTCCTCGTAGTGGAGGCACAGGACATCCGAGAGGTCTATCGCGGGCATGGTCACCCCCTTCTGATTGGGCTCCTGGAATTTTCCTGAAAGTTCGTCCATC
>CALDFY010000155.1 GCA_937942115.1 uncultured Anaerolineae bacterium
ATGGCAAAACTTCTGCGCTTCATCGCCGGGGCACTGGGCGCGCTGCTGATTCTGCTGGCGCTCCTGCTGGGGTACGGGTATCTCCGCCCCAACCGCGCGCAGGTTGTGGACGGGCTGGGGTTGGAGCACTGGGCCGCCGTCAGCGACGGGGCTCACAACTCCAACACCGACCTGATCTACTGGCGGGGCGCGTTCTACCTGGTCCACGCCTCCTCTCCCTGGCACTTCGCCAGTGAGAAATGCCGTCTGGTCGTCTGGCGTTCGGAGGACGCCCGAAACTGGGAGCGTCTGGCGGAATTGAACGTCCCCGGCGAGGACATCCGTGACCCCAAGTTCGCTCCCATCGGCGACCGCCTCTTCCTATACGCGCTGAAGAACGTCGTCTTCACCGCCGAGCCGTATACGACGGTGCTCTCCGTCAGCGAGGATGGACGCCGTTGGACGCCGTTCCAGGAGGTAGAGCCGAAGGGCTGGCTCTTCTGGCGCCCCAAGACCCGGGATGGCGCGGTCTGGTACGTCCCGGCTTACTGGCACGAGCACGGGCGTTCTATCCTCCTGAAGTCCACCGACGGCGAGAGGTGGGAGACGGTATCCACCATCTACGAGGGGGAGCGGAACGACGAGGTGGACGTAGAATTTCTCCCCGATGGACGATTGCTGGCGACTGCCCGCCTGGAAGGAAGCGGAAGCATCTTCGGGGACCCCCAGGCCGCCACCCTCATCGCCGTTGCAGAGCCGCCGTACACCCGGTGGACGTACCATCGCAGCCCGGTGACCCGTTTGGACGGCCCGGCGCTGTTCTCGCACAACGGGCAGGTCTATGCGGTGGGCCGCTATCAGCCCCGGCCGTGGGGCCCGCTGACGCAACTGGGGAGCGTCCTCAGCCGCAAGCGAACCGCTCTATTTCGGGTGGACGAGGACCGTCTGACCTGGCTCTCCGACCTCCCCAGCGCCGGAGATACCTCATACGCCGGGGTCGTCATCCTCGGAGATTCCCTCTACGTCAGTTACTACACCAGCGACATCCGTCGGGACGTTCCCTGGCTGATGGGGATGGTCCTGCCGTCCGATATTCGCATCGCCCGTATCCCGCTGGCGTCACTGGAAGGGCTCTCTCGCTGAAACGCATCTTTTTGCTTCCTGCTCCCCGCTTCCCGGAAAGGAGGAGACGTGATGGAACGGCCGTGGCTTGCCCAATACGACCCGGGGGTCCCCCATCAGGTGGAAATCCCCGACGTCCCCTTCACCGCCATCCTGGAGCGCACCGTCTCCCGGTTTCCCGATGTGACCGCCGTCTACTTCTACGGCCACCGGTGGACGTACCGGCAGTTGGACCGGATGACCAACCGGTTCGCCAACGCCCTGATCGGCATGGGGGTCCGGCCCGGCGACCGGGTGGCGTTGCTGCTGCCCAACTGTCCCCAGTTTGTCGCCGCCTACTTCGGGGCCTGGAAGGCCGGGGCGGTGGTCACGCCGGTCAACCCCCTCTATGCCCCCGGCGAGATTGCCCACCACCTGAACGACGCCGGAGCGGAGACCCTGGTCGTCCTCTCCCGGTTCTACCCCCGGGTGCAGGCCGTCCGGGGGGAAACGCCCCTGCGACGGGTCATCGTCACCGAGATCAAGGAGTACATGGGCGTCCCCACCCGCTGGCTTTATGCGCTGTTGAAGGAGCGGGCCGCCGGAGACCGGGTCGCGGTGGCTCCGGGGGACGACCGCTGGAGGGATTTGCTGCGCGGCGCGCCGGACGCGCCGCCGTCGGTGCGCGTGGGGCCGGACGACCTGGCGCTCCTCCAGTATACTGGCGGGACGACAGGCGTCCCCAAAGGTGCAATGCTCACCCACCGCAACCTGGTCGCCAACATTACCCAGGCCCATGCCTGGGTTCGGCCCGTCCTGCGGGAGGGAGAGGACAAAATCCTCAGCGTTCTCCCCTTCTTCCACCTCTACGGCATCGCCGCCTGCCTGCACCTGGCCGTCCTTCTGGGCGCAACGATGATCCTGCTCCCCCGCTGGGACGTGAAGGAGGTCCTGCAGACCATCCACCGGCTCCGTCCCACCCTCTTCCCCGGCGTGCCGACAATGTACATCGCCATCAACCACTCCCCGGACCTGGGCCGGTACGACCTGAGTTCGTTGCGCTTCTGCCTGAGCGGGGCGGCGCCGTTGCCCGCCGAGGTCCAGCAGGAGTTTGAGCGCCGCTCCGGCTCCCGGATGGTCCAGGGCTACGGGATGACGGAGGCCTCGCCGGTCACCCACCTGACCCCGCTGGTGGGGGAGACGCCGCTGCGCAGTACGGGCCTGCCCGTCCCCAACACCGACGTGCGCATCGTGGATGTGGAGACCGGCCAGCACATCCTGCCGCCCGGCGAGGAAGGGGAAATCATCGTCCGGGGGCCGCAGGTGATGAAGGGGTACTGGCGGATGCCCACCGAGACCGCCAACGTCCTGCGGGACGGCTGGCTCCACACCGGCGACATCGGCTATATGGACGAGCGGGGCTTCCTCTACGTGGTGGACCGGAAGAAGGACATGATTATCAGCGGCGGGGCGAAAGTCTTCCCGCGCGAGGTGGAGGAGGTGCTCTACCAGCATCCCGGGGTGCGGGAGGCGGCGGTCGTGGGCGTGCCCGACCCGTACTGGGGGGAGGCGGTCAAGGCCTACATCGTGCCCCGCGAGGGGGTCCACCTGGAGGAGGCCGAAGTGGTCCAGTTCTGCAAGGAACGGCTGGCGGCCTACAAGGTCCCCAAGTCGGTGGAGTTCCGGGACGAGTTGCCCAAGACGCTGGTGGGGAAGATTCTGCGGCGGGCGCTGCGGAATGGGGCGTGAAGCGTGAAACGGGGAACGTGAAGGAGGAGCGATGATAGACTTTCGGCTCACCGAGGAGCAGGAGCGCATCCGGCGGCTGGCCCACGAGTTCGCCGAGCGGGAAATCCGGCCCGTGGCTGCCCACTACGACGAGACGGAGGAGATGCCCTGGCCCGTCATGGAAAAGGCGGCGCGGGTCGGGCTGACCTCTTTCCAGTACCCGGAGGAGTACGGCGGGGGCGGGATGACCAGCGCCCTGGTCGCCTGCCTGGTGGCGGAGGAACTGGCCTGGGGATGCCTGGGCATCGCCACGGCCATCGCCGGCGCCGGCCTGGCGGCGGTGCCCATCATGCTGGCGGGGACGCCAGAGCAGAAGGCCCGCTACCTGCCCCGTTTCTGCAACGGCGTCTACCTGGGCTCCTTCGCCCTCACCGAACCGGAGGCCGGGTCGGACGCGGCGTCGCTCCGCACCACCGCCGTCCGCCAGGGCGACCGGTACATCCTGAACGGGCAGAAGCGGTTCATCACCCACGGCGGTATCGCCGACCTCTACGTCATCTTCGCCACCGTTGCGCCGGGGACGGGCCATCGGGGCATCACGGCGTTCATCGTGGAGAAGGGGACGCCCGGCCTTTCGGCGGGGAAGAAGGAGAAGAAGATGGGGATGCGTGCCTCCCACACCGGTGACGTCATCCTGGAAGACGTGGAGGTGCCGGTGGAGAACCGCCTCGGGGAGGAGGGGCAGGGTTTCTACATCGCGATGCAGTCCTTTGAGCACACCCGGCCGATGGTGGCGGCGATGGCGGTGGGGGTGGCCCGGGCCGCCTACGAGTACGCGCTCCAGTACGCCCGGGAGCGGGTCCAGTTCGGCAAGCCCATCATCACCAAACAGGCCATCCGCTTCCTGCTGGCGGACATGGCGACGGAGATAGACGCGGCCCGCCTGCTGGCCTGGCGGGCGGCGTGGATGGTGGACCAGGGGATGCCGGCCAACGTCACGGCCAGTATGGCCAAGGCCTTCGCCGCCGACGCCGCGATGCGCATTACCACGGACGCAGTGCAGATTCTGGGCGGCTACGGCTACATGCGGGAGTACCCGGTGGAGAAGTGGATGCGGGACGCCAAAATCCTGCAGATTGTGGAGGGGACCAGCCAGATCCAGCGGGTGGTCATCTCCCAGATGCTGGCGATGGGGATGGAGTGACCTGGGGGTTGGGTTGCGGCGGCGGCCCTTCGGGCCGCCGCCGCAATATTCACACCACCCGCCCGTCCCGCAGCCGGAGGATCCGGTCCGCCGCCTGCGCGACGACGTCGTTGTGGGTCGCCACCACGACCGTCACCCCCCGCTCCCGGTTCAGTTGCCGCAACAGGGCCACGATCTCCGCCCCGGCCCGGCTATCCAGGTTCCCCGTCGGCTCGTCGGCCAGGATGACCTTCGGGGTGTTGATGAGGGCCCGGGCGATGGCCACCCGCTGCTGCTCCCCACCGGAGAGTTGCCCCGGCAGGTG
>CALDFY010000156.1 GCA_937942115.1 uncultured Anaerolineae bacterium
CCGCGCTGCGGGGCCGGCGTCACCTGCCCGGGCATCTCCAGCGGTCGGGCAGGCGAGATGAGCGTCGCCCAGTCGGCAATCAGCCGGTCCAGCACCTGTTCCCAGGTCTGGGTCTCTGCGTAGGCCCGACCGGCGGCCCCCAGCCGTCGGGCCAGTGGAGGCTCCCCTATCAGGCGAGCCACCTGTGCGATCAACGAGGCTACGTCCTCTGCATTGTAAACCAGCCCGTTGACGCCATCGCGCACATAATCCACCTGACCGCCCGTGTGAGGCACCACCACCGGCAGACCCGAGGCCATCGCCTCCAGCACCACGTTACCAAAGGTCTCGTTGGCGCTGGTCAGGACGAAGATGTCGGCAGAGGCATACGCGGCTGCCAGGTCCGCGCCGCGCAGATAGCCCGTGAAAACCGCCGGGGTCCCGGCAAACTGCTGCTCTAACATCCACCGCTCCGGTCCATCGCCGACAATCGCCAGACGCACATCAGGCAGGGCCTCTACAACGGATCTCAGAATGCTCACCCGCTTTTCCGGCGACAGCCGTCCCACCGTCACGAGGAGCGGCGCGTCAGGGTGACCGCCGCTGAGACGCTCCCGCCATCCGGGGTCGGCGTGGCGAGGGTGAAAAAGTTCGGTATCCACACCCCGCCCCCAAACGCGCAGATTGCGAAAACCCCGCCGGGCCAGTTCTTGAAGGGTAAACCAGGACGGGCAGAAATTAAGGTCCGCCTGATCGTGAACCCAACGGAGAAAACTCCAGAGCGGCTCGCTGGCAAAGCCCATGCCCCAGTGCCGGACAAAGCCGGGCAGGTCAGTCTGATAGGAGGCGGCCACCGGAATGCCCATCTCCCGAGCGATGTGCAGCCCGACCAGACCCAGGGAGAAAGGATTCAAGACGTGAACCAAATCTGGGCGAAACGCCGCCAGCGCCTTACGGACGTCTACCAGGGGAGGCACCAGGCGGAGTTCCGGGTAGAGAGGAATCGGCAGCGCAGGCAAGCCGACCACGGGCGTCTCAGCATAGTGTGCGTATCCCCCGTCAGGCGCGAACAGGATGGACCGATGCCCCCGCCGTGCCAGATGCTCCAGGAGATGACAAAGCGTGTTGACGACGCCATCGGTTTTCGGCAGGAACACCTCGGTAAACAGCGCAATGCGCATGATGCTTTCGCTCCTTCCTTGAAGAGATGACTTTCCTGCCCAAATTATACCGGGGCGTCTTGAACGATCTGTTAAAGGCCCGTTATGGCTTGATTAACAAGCCCTTGTCCGGCGGGATGACCTGGAGCGGTTGCCCTACACCAATTTTACCCGCTGCCGGGGCAGGGTGCGGCCCTTCCATGTCGCCCGGCCCGTCGCCGTCCAGAGCATAGACCGGAACGCGATAAAGACCAGGAGCAAAATGCTGAGCGGGTACAGGAGCGCCAGGTAGCGGGGAAGGCGCAACCGGGCCATCGCGACCCCCCACAGCGCCAGCATCTCCGCCACCGCCACCAGCGCGAGCCAGGGGGAGAAGACGTCCTGCCCCACCCCCAGCGGCCACAGGACGGCGACCGCCAGCGGCTCCACCGTGACCAGCGCCATCCAGACCCAGACGAAGAGGTACTCCGCCAGCCGGAAGTCAAAGACGGCGAAGAGGTTTTTGGTGAATCCTTCTATGGCGGCGCGAAAGCCGGGGTACATCCGGCAGGAGACGTACTCTCCGGCGTCCACCACCCGCCAGTGCAGCCCCTTTGCTTTCACCCGCCGGCCCAGCGAGATGTCGTCTATGGGGCTTTCCCGCACCGCCGCGTGGCCGCCGACGGCCTCGTAGGCCGACCGCCGAAAGAGCATCCACTGCCCGTTGGTCAGGGAGAGGCCCGGGGCGCGCGCCCGATGGGCGATGACCAGGGGGAGGAAGGAGAAAAAGCACCAGAAGATCGTCGGCACCGTCAACCGCTCACCCCAGGTGAGGAGCCGCTGGCGGAGAAAGCCGCTCATCAGGTCGGCCCGCTCCGCCAGGAGCGCCGAGACCCCCAGCCGCAGGGCCTGGGGATGGTGGACGGTGTCCGCGTCGGTGAAGAGGAGCAGTTCCCCCGTCGCCGCGTCGGCCAGTTGCTGGCAGGCCCAGTGCTTGCCAATCCACCCCTCCGGCAGCGGGCGGCCCGAAAGCACCCGCAGCCGACTGTCCTCCTGGGCCAGCCCGGCCAGCACGGCGCCCGTCCCGTCGGTGGAACCGTCGTCCAGCACCAGGACCTCAAAGTCCGGGTAGTCCTGGGCCAGCAGCGAACGGACGCATTCTCCGATGACCGCTTCCTCGTTGCGCGCGGGGAGCAGAATGGAGACACGCGGGAATTGCGGGGGAAGGGGGTACCCGCCCAGCCGCCGCAGGGTCAGCACGTTGCTCAGCGCGATGACCAGCAGAATGCCCAAGAAGACGGCGATGCCCAGTTGGTGACGAAACCAGAATGGAGTCAACGGAGCCGCTCCGCGATCAGATGACCGTCACCGGCCCATCAACCGCTGAAGCCAGGGCCGGGCCCGGGGCGGGGTGCGCAGGTCGCGCCGGTGCTTCCAGAGGACCAGGGCCAGGTTCCCTGCCCAGACGGCCAGCAGGGGCCCGGTCGCGCCGACAAGCAGCAGGTAGGCCCCCAGAACCACCACGCCGAAGACCGCCGACCAGGCGTCGGTCCGGTTGAAGGCGATGGCCAGCGTCAGCGCCAGCCCCATCACCGTCGGGGCGGCCCACAGCGTCAGTCCGCTCCAGACGCCGAAGGTGGCGGCGATCGCCTTGCCGCCCCGGAAGCGCAGGAAGGGGGAGAAAGCGTGGCCCAGCACCGGCGCCAGGGCGACGGGGACCAGTCCCCAGCCGTCTATACCGCCTCCGAACCGGGCCAGCGCCACGGGCGTCGCACCCTTCAGATAGTCCAGCAGCAGCGCCGGGACCCCAGCCCGCCAGCCGCCGGCGCGCCAGGCGTTGGCCGCGCCGGGGTTGCCGTCCCCGTAGCGGCGGACATCGGCGCGGGCCACCAGCCGCCCCAGCCAGAGGGAGAAGGGCAGGGAGCCGGAGAAGAACCCCACCACCGTCCAGAAGAGCACCGCGCGGAAGGGCGGCCTGGGCGGCGGCGCCCCCACCGGGGTCCAGTACCGCCGCAGTTTGGCCATAAACGCCGGGTCGCCCCCGGGCCGCTCCCCCCGTCCGATGGTGAAGACGTACCGCCCCACCTGCCCCTGGGGATGCCAGACGACGATCCGGTAGGTGCCGCTGGCCGGCAGCACGACCGTCTGCGTCTGCCGCCTCCAGTAGGAGGTACGGGTGAACGGTTCGTAGAAGGTGGACGGCGGGCCCTCGGGGGGTGGGATGACCTCCACCCCGTCTTGCTCGGTCAGGGGCACGACCTTCAGCAGAGACCCCCCTCTCTCCGGTAGTCCTGGGCCGACCAGGGCGACCGTTGGGGCGAAGTCCTCCTGTCCGGGAATCTGGGGGATGAGGATGGAGAAATAAACTCCCTGCCCGGCCCGTCCGTCAAAGGCGAAGACGTCCACGTCCTGAGGGGACTCCAGCGTGGCGTAGACGGCGGTGGAGACCGACGGGTCGCTGATTCGCCAGGGCCGGTCTGGTGGGATGTCCGTCTCCTCAAAGAAGGGCTGATGGGCCCATACAGGCTTGCGGACAATCAGAGACAATCCCAGCGCAAGAATCGCTATCCAAATCCAGTACCGCATTTCTCACCTTTGCCAGCATCTGTAGGACGGGCCTCCCGGCCCGTCCGGACGGCCTGAAAGGCTGTCCTACGGTACTCCGACCAGAATGCGCCCGTTCTCCACCCGGACGGGGTAGACGGGCAGCGCGTGCTCCCGGCGCAGGGCGCCCAGGACCTTCCCCACGCCCGGCGGCCACGGCGCCCACTGCGCCACGTCGCCCGTCCGCAGGGAGAAGGCGCTGCGGTGCCAGGGGCAGACCAGGTGGTCATCTTCAGTAATCCGGCCGTTTTTCAGCGGTGCACCCATATGGGGGCAGCGGGCCGCCACA
Source organism: uncultured Anaerolineae bacterium (assembly GCA_937942115.1). Taxonomy (GTDB): domain Bacteria; phylum Chloroflexota; class Anaerolineae; order B4-G1; family DUEL01; genus SpSt-77. Next base: position 4,012 of record CALDFY010000156.1, read on the forward strand.
GCAAAGACTTCACCCCTGTGCCGGACCAGCAGCACGGGAGTGCCGTCCACATCCACGACTTCCCGCCCCCCTTCGGGCAGGCGGTCCTCACTCAAAACATCTTTCCACATTTCGCTTCCCTCCGATGAGAATAAGGCCAGATGACCTTCTTTTTATTTTATCTTCTCTTTAGAGATAGCCATCGTCACCTCCTCCGGTATCCGGGCCTCAATGGACCTGCGCCATTCCGTAGTCTTCAACCGTTTCAGCGGGTCCTGATGGGAGTCTAACTGGGAGCGCGCCAGTCGGTTCCGAATGTCTCCCGGAAAGACGTCTATCATGATGGGTTCCAGAAGGGCATCAAATTCCATCCCTTCTACCTCGTGGGCGGCCTGATAGGCGTCTTCCAGGTTCTGGATGCGGGCCCACAGCCGCTCCGGTGAGAACGAGGCCAGCCGTCGGGCCTGGTCTAATAGCGCCGCATCCACCGGTTCGTCCCAAAGGCCGGCTGCCATAACGGCCTCGCGGGCTTTCTCCACCAACCAGATATGGGATGCCTCGCCCGCCGCCATGTCCCACCACACCTCGGCTGCGATGGGCTCGTGGAGAAACAACTCCACCAGGCCCATATAAAAACGCTCGGTCGCCTGCTCCGACGTTATCAGCGTGTCTATCAGTTGGCCCAGAGTCGCCTCTCTCTCTGCCATTCTTCATCTCCTATAAATAGAGATTTCGTAAAGCGGTTTCCAATTCCGGCCATTGGAAACGGAAGCCCTCCTCCAGCAATCGCTTCGGGACCGCCCGCTGTCCGGTCAGCAGGACGGCGGACATCTCTCCCAGGAGTAACTTCAGGGCCGGCGCGGGGACGGGGAGCCAGGCCGGACGGCCCAGGACCCGCCCCAGCGCGCGGGCCAGTTCCCGGTTGATGACCGGCCGGGGTGCGGCCAGGTTGTAGGGCCCCCGGGCATCCTCCTTTTCCAGCAGGAACCGGATGGCCCGGACCTCATCGGTGATGTGAATCCAGGGCATCCACTGGCGGCCGCTCCCCAGCGGCCCGCCCAGGAAGAACCGGAAGGGCAGGGTCAGCCGGGGAAGCGCCCCGCCTTCCCGGCTCAGCACCACCCCGGTCCGGACCACCACCCGCCGCACGCCCAGGCTCTCCACCGGCGCGGTGGAGGCCTCCCATTCCACCGCCAGTCGGCCCAGAAAATCCTCCCCGGGCGGGAAGTCCTCGGTCACCTCCTCGTCCCCATGGGGGCCGTAGTAGCCGATGCCGGAGGCCTGGGCGACCACGGCGGGCTTCCGTTTCGCCGCGCGCACGGCCTCCACCACCGCCTGCCCGGCGTCTATACGGCTCTGACGGATGCGGCGCTTCCGCTCCGCCGTCCACCGTCCCCCGGCGATGTTCTCCCCGGCCAGGTTGACGATGGCATCGGCGCCGTCGGCCAGAGGGCCCCAGCCCTGGGCGGTCCGCCCGTCCCACCGCTCCACCCGGACCTCCGGCGGTAGACCCTGCGCCGGCCGGGGATTGCGGCTGAGGACGACGACCTCGTGCCCGGCCGCGAGGAGTTCCGCTGCCAGTGCCCGACCGATGAGGCCGGTTCCTCCGGTGATGATAACCTTCATCTTGCCTCCTGTGATACTTCCTGGGCTCGGTTTCTCAAGTACTCGGTGACGGGAGCCGCGATGGGCCCCATCCACCGGTCCAGAGCGTCGGCATAGGACAGGAGGTAGCGGGCCAGCCACCCCTCCGGCAGGCCTCCTTCGCCGCGCAGCCCGCGCACCCAGGAGAGATACGCGTCCATCACGGCCATCTCGCCGGTGGCAAGGGCGGCCTGAAGGTGCAGCCCGAACTCCGCCCCAAACTCTATCAGCCCGTTGGCTCCAGCGCCCTGCTCAGCCATCGTCAGCCAGAGGGTGCCCAGAATCGCCATTTCCCGCATCCGGAACAGCCCCCACATCTCCCGATAGACCTCCGGGGGAGGCTCCACCGCCAGTGCCGGAGGGCCTTCCGTGGCCCACCGTTCCAGCCGCCGGGGGACTTCATCCAGCCGTTCTCCCAGAAAATGCCCCGGAATACGGCGGCGGAGGGCGGGCACCTGATTGAACGCCCGACCGCCGTAGCCGAGGAGGAACCCCCCCGTCCTCAGCACCTCGGCCAGGTCTACCAGCCCGGGTACGGTCGCCAGATACTGGGCCGCCGTGATGACCCAGCGGGGTTGGAGGGCCTGGAGCGTTTCCGTCAGCCGCCCCAGGGGGGTTTCCGCCCCCAGGTAGACCACGTCCCAGCCGTGTTGGCGCAGGAGATACGTCAGGTACCGCAGGTTGACGGAGTGGCGCTCCAGTGGGGGGGCAGCGACCAGGAGACGGCCGGGCCGGACCGGGGGCGAGGCGGCCTGGATCAGGGATTCCAGCCGGCGCAGGATCAGGCCGGAAGCGAAGTGTTCCTGGGCGACGGTCGCCCTCCCGGCATACCACAGGTCTCCGATTGCCTGCAATCCCCGGAGGAGGACCTCCAGGCAGACGGTCTCCGGCGGGTAGAGGGCGAAGGCCTGATTCGCCACCAGGTCGGCGGCCGCTTCATCAAAGGCCAGGCACGCCGCGACCCAGGCATTCCGCCACCGCTCCAGCACTTCCTGCTCCACCGGAAAACCCTCCGAGGGCATACGGGAATACTCCGTCAGCGGGTCCCTCCCGGCTTCCTCCAGGGAACGCCAGAGCGCGACGGCCTGCCCGACGGTCATCCCCTCGGAGAGGCGCTGGGCCAGCCAGCGCACCGTCTCTATATCCCGCCGGGAGTAGAGACGACGGCCCGATGGCGCGCGCTGGGGGTTGGGAAGCCCGTACCGGCGCTCCCATGTGCGCAGCGTGGGGGCCGCCACTCCGGTCTCCCGGACCACGGCCTTCAGGTTGAAGAGGGGCCTGTTCTCTTCCGCCATTGTCGTCTGCCCCATCAGTATACCATACTCCGGGAGAATTGTCAAGTAATGAACAAGTTTTGTTCAACAAATGACCGCATAACGGGCCCTTCGCCTGGGGCCTCCCGCCGATTCCACAAAATTTCCCTCTTCTGGTATAATTACGGCGCACCGCGAGGGATGGTTCATCGTTGGTGACACTTTTGCTGGCGGACGTTCTGCCCTCACCCCACCTCTGCCAGAAAATGAACCACCCCCACCGCGACAGCCGATATTCTAAAGACAGGAGGAGCCATGCTCTACCGTGATTACCGAGACGTCCCGGCGGAAGCGGCCGGAGAGGGCATCAGCATCCGCTGGGTGGTGGGGAAGCCCCAGGGCGCGCCCAACTTCGCCATGCGGGTCATAGAATTCGCCCCGGGGGCCGTCTTCGCCCCCCACCAGCACCCGTACGAGCACGAAATCTTCGTCCTGGAAGGGGAAGGGATCGCCGAAGGGCCGGAGGGCGCGGCCCCCATGCGGCCCGGCGTGGCCCTCTACATCCCCCCCAACGAACGCCACGGCTACCGCAACACCGGCCCCGGCCCCCTGCGCTTCATCTGCGTCATCCCTCACCCGGAGGAGTAACCTCCCCGTTTCACGCTTCACGCTTCACGTTTCACTTTGAGGAGTCCCGAATGTCCATACCCGACCTGACCTTCCTCCACGCCCCCAGCCTCTACGACTTCCGGCGGCGGGCCACCCTCTGGGGCCCCATCTCCGACGTCGTCCCGTCCACGCCCATCTACGATATGTACCCCATCGGCTTCGCCGCCCTCTGCGACTACCTGGAGCGGCGCGGCTTCCGCACCCGCATCGTCAATCTGGCCGTGCGGATGGTCCGCTCCGACCGGTTTGACGCCGAACGCTTCATCGCCCGCCACCCCTCCCGCGCCTTCGGCATAGACCTCCACTGGCTCCCCCATGCCCAGGGCGCGCTGGAGGTCGCCCGCATCGTCCGGGAGCACCACCCCGGCACCCCCATCATCTTCGGCGGCTTCTCCGCGACCTACTACCACGAAGAACTGATCCGCTACCCGCAGGTGGATTACGTCCTGCGCGGCGATTCCACCGAGGAGCCGCTGCGGATGCTGATGGAATGTATCCGGGACGGGCGGGAGCCGACCGATGTGCCCAACCTGACCTGGAAGGACCGGCGGGGGGAAATCCACATCAACCCCCAGACCTACATCCCCGCCGACCTGCGCCACATCCAACCGGGGTTCCTGCAGATGGTCCGCTCCGTCATCCGGGACCGGGACCTCATCTCCTGCACGCCCTTCGCCCACTGGCTGGATTACCCCATTATGGCCACGCTGACGGTGCGCGGCTGCACCCAGCACTGCTCCGTCTGCGGAGGGTGCGCCGAAGGGCATACCCGCATGTCCGGTCGGACGCAGCCGGCCTTCCGCGACCCGGAGGACCTGGCGCGGGACGTCCGGGAGGCCCGACGGCTGAGCAAGGGCCCCATCTTCATCCTGGGCGAACTGCGTCTGGCAGGGATGGACTACGCCCGCCGCTTCCTGCGCGCCGTCCGGGGCGTCCCCGGCCCCTTCATGCTGGAGTTCTTCTGGCCCGTCCCCCGGGACTACGCTGAAGAACTGGCCGAGGCGCTGCCCGACTTTATCGTGGAATTCTCCCCCGACTCCCACGACCCGGCCGTCCGCCAGGCCCTGGGCAAGGGCTACAGCAACGAAGGGATTGAGGAGACGGTGCGCAACTGCCTGGCCGTCGGATGCCGTCGCTTTGACCTGTTCTTTATGATCGGCCTGCCCAAACAGACCGCTGCCTCGGCCCTGGAGACGGTGGAGTACTGCGACGATCTGCTCCAGAAACTGGGCGGCGACCGACGGCTGGTCCCCTTCACCGCCCCTCTGGCCCCGTTTCTGGACCCGGGAAGCCCGGCCTTTGAGAACCCGGACCGGTTCGGCTACCGCCTCTTCTGCCGGACGCTGGAAGACCACCGGCGGGCCCTGCTGGCCCCTACCTGGAAGCATATCCTCTCCTACGAGACGGTCTGGATGGACCGGGATACGATTGCCACTACCACCTACGAGGCGGGGCGGCGGCTGAACGCGCTGAAGGCCCGCTACGGCATCATCTCCCCCCAGAAGGCGGCGGAGACGGAGGAGCGCATCCGGCAGGCCACTGCACTCATGGCCCACATAGACCATCTGCTGGCGACGGCGCCGCCGGAGGAGGTGGAACGGGAGATGTTGCGCCTGAAACCGCAGATTGACCGCGCCAACACCTCCACCATCTGCGACAAGACGGAACTGGATGTTCCGGTGGGACGGGTGCCCTTCAACGTGGGCGAACTGGCGAAGGTCGGCGTCCGGGAGGTCTGGCGGATGCTGACGGGGAACGGACGGCGGAAGTAGCGCCATCGTCTGTGGTCAATGGTCTGTGGTCATCTACAAATCCGCCCCGCCGGACCGGCCGATGAGGCGGCCATCCGGCGGCTGCTGGCCCGCAGTGCTCGCCCCTCCGTCCGCTCCGGAGGGTGGGAGGAGCACCTGGGTGCCGAGACCTTCCTGCTGGCCCTGGCCGACGGCGTTCCGGTCGGCGCGCTGCTGGCCCTGCCCGACGACGGCCCGGTGGCCTGGGTCCGCCTCGGCGTCCTGGCCCCCGAAATCCCCGCTGGCCTCTGGCTGGACGCGACGCTTCCCCCACTGGAGCCCCCGCTGCGCGCGCTGAATGCCCGTGCCCTGGCCTGGACCGACGTGGGCGGCTGGCTGGGAGAGGCCCTGCGGGCCCGGGGATTTCGCCCCCTCGCCCGCCTGGTCACCCTGAAGAAGGACGACCGGCGCCTGCCCCCGATGCCGCCGGACACCCCCTGCGCCGTCCGCCCGGCCCGGGCGGAGGACATCCCGGCCCTGGCGCGCCGGGACCACGAGGCCTTCCCGCCGCCGTGGTGGTTCAGCGCGGCCACGCTGGAGCGCATCCGGCGGGAGGCCCTCTGTTTCCTGGTGGCGGAACGGGACGGCCTCCTCATCGGCTACGCGGAGGCCCGCCCTGCCGACCACGGCGCCCACATCGGACGCCTGGCGGTGGCCCCGTCGTTTCAGCGGCAGGGAGTGGGCGGTTTTCTGCTGAGGACGGCGCTCTCCCGACTGTGGGAGCAGGGGATCCAGGAGGTGACGCTGAACACCCAGGAGGACAACGTCGCTTCGCGGCGCCTCTACGAGCGGTTCGGTTTCCGGCCCTTCGGCCCCCGCATCGTCGCCTGGTGGCGACCCCTATAGGACAACTGCTTGCCGTTGTCCTACAATAGCGCCTCCGCGCAGACGTCCCGGTACCCGCAGGCGGCGCAGCGGCGCGGGTCCTGGTGACGGCGCGGCGCGTCCCCCGCGGCCAGGTCTCCCCGCATCTCCTCCAGAACATCCAGCAGTTGCTCCTCCAGTTCCCGCGTATATGGAATCCGGAACGTGCGGTCGGCGTAGCGGAGGATACCGTAGGGGGGACGTCGGCCGGAGGTCTCGGCGACCAGGAGGCAGTAGGCGGCCAGTTGGAGGATGTGGGAGGCGTAGGGGCGGGCCGGCGCGCGGGCGGATTTGACTTCCACCGGGATCAGGTCCGCGCCGTCGGCCACGACGTAATCCGGGCGGCCCGTCAGCCCGTGACGGCGGGAGAAGAGGGGCCGGTCCAGCCGCCGCCACGGCCCCACGTCGGCGGCGACGACCCGTCCGGTGGGCAGGCCGGAGCGGGCGCGCAGCCGTCGCGCCAGCCACAGGAGAGCCAGGCCGACCAGGACCAGGAGGAGAACCAGCGCGATCACCGACTCATTCCGGTCAGCGGCCCAGGAGGGCCAGGACGGCCACGAGCAGGGCCAATGCCAAAAGGGCCCAGGCCAGGCGGGAGAGGATGACTGCCGCGCGCACCCGCCGCCCGTGCCGGCGGTGGGCGCTCTCCCCGGCGTCCATCTCCTCCCGGTGGGCGGAGGGTATCCCCTCCACCGACCCCAGCCACCAGGCACGGGCACAGAAGAGGTACTGCCCGATCTCACTGGCCCGGATAATGCGGTCGGTCGTCTCTGAGGTTTCCATAAGAAGTGGTCTGAAAAGTCGCTCGTAGTGAGGCACGGAGTGAAAGGGAATGCCGTTTTGGCCCACTGGAACGCCACTTCGCTTTGCTTCGTGGCTGACTACGAACACCTTCATTCCCCCCTTCGGATTTTTCAGACCAGCCCTAAGGAGGGACGCGGATGGACGCAGATAAAACGCGGATTGCGTATATCGTTCTATTCTGATCGCAGCGCGGCCAGCAACCGGCTCTGGAGGAGGGCCTGGGTCACGTCCCCGCGCGTCCGCTCCAGCACCCCCCGCAACTGGTCCACCCGGTGGCGCAGGCCGCCGGTCACCACATCGGGAAAGTCGTAGGTCATCAGCAGGTCGTAGACGGCCTCCATCGCCGAAAGCAACCGCTCCGCTTCCTCCAACCGGTCCCGCCGCAGCAGGTCCAGGCACCGTCGCCGCAGTTCGGAGGCCGCCTCGCAGAGCCCGTTGAGGTAGACGGCGGAGGAGACCCCCAGCACAGTGGGATCCGGGAGCGGCGCACCGGTCACCATCGCCAGCACCAGATGGGCCTCCGTCAGTTCCTTCAAGCCGTCCTGGACGTAGCCCGCGTAGAGGAGGTCCGGGTACGCGGCCACCGCGTCCACCATCCCGGCGGCGACGTCGTCGGCCTGGGCCAGCAACTCCCGGGCGGCCTCCCATTCCTCCCGATGGACGGCGCGGATGGCGGTGGCGCAGAGGCGGACCAGTTCGCGGGAGCGGCGGAGGGCCTCGTCCCGCGCCGCATCCCGGGCCGAGAGGTCGGCCCGGATCTCTTCGCCGATGGCTTCCAATCGCTCCATCCCGCTTTTGGGTCAAAAATGAGTCACGCCATGTGCAACTTGATTTCCCATGGTTCGCTTATTTTTGACCGAGTTTCTGGAATTGCCCCCCAAATGTGGGGGTAAATGGGCCTTTATCCCTACTAATAGCGATCTAGCGGATCAGTGCCGTGCCCTCTCTACTGGCGCTGTTCAAAGGCTTGCCCATATATGGTGATTGATGGTCTCTCAACCGGCACATATGGGGGCTGCGAATTCGCGAAACTGCTTGAAAAATGAGCGAACCATGGGTCTCATGTTCAGCACACGGGATTTACCACGCTTGCACAAACTAATTGAGCAATTGCTCAATATGCGGCAGCAAGGCTATCTGATCAATAGTGATCCAGCGTACTTGAAGGGCTTCCCCGAGTTCTTGGCTCTCAGACAACTTACCAAGGGATTCATCTGTACTGCTGGGTTTACAACGATTTCCGTAGATCACTGGACTTTGGACAAAAATACCCCCAACCCGGTTTTGAGCCGGGCCATACGCTGTACATTTACAATTATATCAATTGGGCCGAGAAGCCGCCCGGCGGCCCTCAGACCCCCCCTTCCGGACAATCTCCCGCTGGGCC
>CALDFY010000157.1 GCA_937942115.1 uncultured Anaerolineae bacterium
GTGCCGTTGGGCGGGCGTGATTGCAAACGCGTAGAAGGCGCGTGGTAGCTATACTTTTGCAGTTTTTGCATCCTGGGCAGTCTGGCAACGTTTATATCCATTTGTGACGGATAAAATTCCCTTGGTCTGGATAGTCTACCCCCGTCTGGCAACGTTTATATCCATTTGTGACCCCTACATTTAGTGGTTGGGCACTCGGTATACCCTAGACATGGCAGCTTCCTAAAAGTGCAAAAGTGTGGTAGAATTATGACGACGAAACTACAGCAGACCCAAGCCGATTTGGTGAAAGCCATTGCCGACATCGCTACCACTATGCCGCTGGCGCGCACAATGCAACTTTATCAATTCGCGCGCTTCCTTCAAACACATCCTCTACCCACAGAGGGAACGTTCGAAGAAATTGCGGTAGATGAAGCGCTATGGGACACCCAATTCGCTGCAACGAGTGACGAGAAACTTGCTGCGCTGATAGCAGCAGTGGAAACCGAAATCAACGTAGGCAAGACATTGCCGATGTTCAATGAACACGGCGAATTCATTGAACACCAATGAAGTCGCAAACGACCGAGTCCTTCTGGAAGCACTATTGGGCTTTGCCCCCAGAGATTCGCCAGCGTGCACGGCAAGCCTACAAGTTGTGGCGAGATAATCAGCCCATCCAAGTCTTTTCTTCAAACGAGTGAAAGCAAACCAACCGCTCTATTCAATTTGGCTTGGGATACAGAGCGCTTGGATTACTCCAAGCGGATACAGTGACGTGGTTTTGGATTGGCACTCACGACGAATACGACCGTCTCCTCAAGTAAGTGGTACATCATCAAAAACGCCTGCCCAACAAGCGCTTGCAGCTGCCGCCTGCGGCGGCGCGGCTGAAGCGCATGTCGTTAGGCGGCCCGGAGGAAGAAGGCTCTACGGGGGAGGGAAGGGTGGTCGGGCGGCGAGGCCGGGCGCGGGCTTTTGCCTGTCGCGGATTGGGAAGGGCGGGCCTGCCTAACCCGCGCCGTGCGACCCGTTTACCCGAAACCGACCCCTAATGGGGTCGGGGGATGGGTAGCAAAGGGAGGGATACCGGCGAATCCCGAACTTTGACAACAGGATGTCCATTCGGGTGGAACTCCCGACCTCCTGGCAGAGAAGGGACCGCATCACCCTGCGTTGTGCGCCTGGTCACCGCACGGCGGAGTGCAAGGGTGAAAAGGGGATAAGCGGCCAGCCGCAAGCGGCGACGCCCCCAGCAGGTGGCTATGGGGACAAAGGTACGCCTGAAGCGTCGTGAGTTAGAACCTGCCGAGGCGGCTGACAGGCAGGCCCAAACGGGAAATGCCCCCATTCGGCCCTGGTTGAGCGCACCCAGGGTGTCTGCCCGATACGAGGGGCACGGCGTAAAGTACCACCTTCAGGCCACGGAAAATGGACATCCGTAACATCCGGTGCTCTCTCAGCAATGGGAGCAGGCGACCAGGCCAGATGCCCTGACGGAGTAGGATACCCCAAGAAGCGAAAGCCCCCGGTAATGGGGGGGATATGCTGACGTGGGGCCGGTACACGAGAAGGCATCGGTGCCGGAGGAGGCAGGGTCTTGGGCAGACGGGGCGTGCGAATGCGCGCAACGGATTGAGGACCGGACCAATGTCCACCTCCGAGCGTGCGGTTGCCCAGCACCGGGGGCGGGTAACTCTCTTCAATGGTGTGCCTTTGCCTTTGGGGGCACTTTACAGCGTGGCTGGACCGCCAGCCGTAACGGCGGTTGCGTTTTAGCAGCCATTCCAAAATCCACCATAATATACCATAGGAGGTGTGAGATGTCCAAGATTCTGCGGGTCAATATGACCGATCGGACGGTCCGGTACGAGGACGTCCCCGAGAAGTACCGCTTCTTGGGCGGGCGCGGTCTCACCTCTTCCATCCTCTACGACGAGGTAGACCCCACCTGCCATCCCCTGGGCCCCAACAACAAACTGGTCTTTGCCCCGGGCATCCTGGCGGGCACCAACGCGCCGACCTCCGGCCGCATCTCGGCGGGCGCCAAGTCCCCTCTCACCGGCGGCATCAAGGAGTCCAACGCCGGCACCCCCTGGCCCCAGTCGGTGAACAAATTGGGGATCAAAGCCATCATCGTGGAAGGCTACCCCAAAGATGGCGGCTGGTGGGGGCTGCACATCACCAAAGACGGCGCTACCTTCTTCCCCGCCGATGAGTACGCCGGCCGAGGCCTCTACGAGGTCTTTCCGCTCCTCTTTGAGCGCTTCGGCAAGAAGGCGGACATCTGCGCCATCGGCGTCGCCGGGGAGATGAAGATGTCTATGGCCGGGGTCTGCTACAACGACGCCCAGGGGCGGCCCAGCCGCTACTCCGGGCGCGGCGGCCTGGGCGCGGTGATGGGCTCCAAGGGCCTCAAGTTCATCGTGGTGGACGCCACGGGTGGGCCGGGCGTGGAGATTGCCAACCCCGCCCTCTACGAGCAGGGGCGCAAGAAGGTGCTGGAGGCCCTCCGCCAGCACGATATCACCAAGCCCAAGGGCGGCCTGCACACCTACGGCACCGCCGTCCTGGTCAACATCCTCAACGAGGCCGGCGGCTATCCCACCCGCAACTTCCGGGAGGGCCGCTTTGAGGGCGCCGCAGCGACCTCCGGCGAGGCCGTCTTTGAGACCAATAAGCGGCGGCTGGGCAAGGAACTCTACAACCACGCCTGCCACCCTGGCTGCGTCATCCAGTGCTCCAACACCTACTACGACGAGCAGGGGAATGAAATTGTCTCCGTCGTGGAGTACGAGTCCACCTGGGCACTGGGGGCCAACTGCGGCATTGACAACCTGGACGCCATCGCCCGGCTGATCTGGCTCTGCAACGACATCGGCCTTGACACCATTGAGACCGGCGGTACGCTGGCGGTGGCGATGGACGCCGGGCTTCTGTCCTTCGGCGACTGGCAGGGGGCGATCCGGCTGGTGGACGAGGAGATCCGCAAGGGGACGCCGCTGGGCCGCATCTTGGGCAACGGCGCGGCCTTCACCGGCAAGGCCTTCGGCTGGATTCGGGTGCCCGCATGCAAGGGCCAGACCATGCCCGCCTACGAGCCGCGCGCCGTCACGGGCATCGGTGTCACCTACGCTACCTCCCCGATGGGCGCCGACCATACCGCCGGCTACACCATTGCGCCGGAAATTCTCAGCGTCGGCGGCAAGGCGGACCCGTTTGACGTCAAGAAGGCGGACCTCTCCCGTAACTTCCAGATTACAACCGCCTTCTTGGACTCTTCCGGCCACTGCCTCTTCGTCGCCTTCGCCATCCTGGACAACCCCAGCGGCTACGAGGGGTTGGTGGAGGAGTGCGCGGGCGTCCTGGGCGCGGACTGGACGACGGATGACGTGATGCGGATCGGCAAGGAAATCATGGATAAGGAACTGGCCTTCAACCGGGCGGCCGGCTTCACCAAAGCCCACGACCGGGTGCCCGAGTTCATGAAGTACGAGCCGCTCCCGCCGCACAACGTCGTCTGGACTGTGCCGGACGAGGAAATGGACGCGGTGTGGTGGTAAGCCCCCAAAAACAAACACCCGGCACCCCACGGTGCCGGGTGTTTGTTTTGTACGGTTTACGCCGCCGCCAGGATACCTAAGACGGCGGCCCAGAAAAGGATTTGTACGGCCAGCGCGCCGCCCCAGAGGAGATATGCGGCCAGACGCTCATACCGGTAAAGCAGACCGCCGAGGAAGCCGTTCACCGTCAACACGATCAACCCGATCAGCGGGATGAAAAAAATCTGTCCCCGCACTCCCAGGCGGTCCGGCGACCCCAGCGCGTCAAAGTGGAGCGGGAGCAGGGGCGGTAGAGAAGGAAACCGGAAGCAGAGCAGACCGGTCAGCGCCAGCAGCGCTCCCAGCGCCGCAGTCAAAATCCCCAGCGCCGGCCGGTCCCGCCAGAACTCCCAGCGGGCGAAGGCCGGCCCGTGGGAGGCCTGCTCCACCCATTGGGTCGGGCCCATCTGCATCCGGATGTGCAGAGTGTGCAGGAACCCGTCCCGGTCCTCGGGAGAGATGCCGTAGGCCAGCCCCGGCGTCACCAGAATCACCTGCTCCTCCAGGGGCGCAGTGGCGTGGAACAGGACCGGCCCCACCCCCTCTATCTCACCGTACCCTACCCAATGCCCGGGCCAGCGGATGCCCCGGAAGCGCAGGCGGCCCGTGACCTCTTCCCCCAGCAACACCCGCTGCACCTGCGGCAGCGGGATGACGTGTTCGCTCTCGCCCCAGAGGATGACCAGCGCGTTGCGGTCCAGGACATAGGCGGATTGGACCAGGCCGCTGATCCAGTAGCCCATCAGTCCGATGACGATCAGACTGCCCAGGACGAACAGGCCGGCCATAAAGGTCAGCCCGTCCACCGGGCGGGTGGCGGCCCAAATGACCAGTCCGATGTCGGCCAGGAGGACGGCGGCAATCAGCGCCAATCCGACCCGCAAGCCGGTCTGGGGGTTGGGATACCATTCCGTCATCCGTTCTTATGCCTTCGCCCGATGGTAAATTCTCACACAGAGACACAAAGACACGGAGGGATGGTTCGTAATTGATTGGTGACACTTTTGCTGGCGGACGTTCTGCCCTCACCCCACCCCCTGCTCCTTCCCCTCTCCCGCTCGCCTTCGGCGGCAGAGGCCTCACCCCTCCCCCGACCCCTCCCCTCTCCCGAACTTTGTTCGGGAGAGGGGAGGGGGGCAGGGGGCTCACAAGTGTGGGTTTTTCGCGCCTCTCTCGTTCTGGGCAGGCGGCGGGCTTCTTTGCCCCTCACCCCCCTTACCCCCCTCTCCCCATCGCTCCGCTCTGGGGAAAGGGGGGTGAAGAAGGGGGATTTTTGGGCGGGC
>CALDFY010000158.1 GCA_937942115.1 uncultured Anaerolineae bacterium
GAAGCGGAGAGCCGAAGCCAGCCTTAAGTTAACGCTTATGGCCTTCCCTCCTCCCCCAAGCGCAGCGATGAGGGAGGGGGACAAAGGCTCACGAGTGTAGTTTTTTCACGCCCCTCTTGTTCTGGGCGGGCGGCGGGCTTCTTTGCCCTTCACCCCCCTGGCCCCCCTCTCCCCATCGCTCCGCTCTGGGGAAAGGGGAGTGAAGAAAGAGATTTTTGGGCGGGCGGCGAAGCCGCCCGCCCCAAAATCCACCTCCTTTCTCCCCTCCCCTCTCCCGAACTTCGTTCGGGAGAGGGGAGGAGCCGGGGGAGGGGTGAGGCCTCTGCCGCCGAAAGGCGAGCGGGAGAGGGGAGGGGTAAAGGGTGGGGTGAGGGCCGGAATGGGCATCCCCCGCTCCCCGAAAAACCTACACTTGTCAGGAGGGGGGCAGGGGGAAGGGGCAATCCCGAAGGCCCGAAGGCGGATAGCGCAAGATGAATCTACAAGTTTCTGGGTAGCGCAGCAAAGCAACCAAAGCGTCCAGGGAGGCCGATTTCCCATCGGCGCCCGGAGCGGCGGGAAGCAGATAGCCGAATCTAACCCTTAAGTTAACGCTTATGGGGGCCGGGGGTGAGGTGCTGAGCCCTCTTTGTTGGAACTTTGAAAAGCCCTTGCGGTTGAGGCGTGATGGTTCACACACCGGTAAAATTGGGGTAAAATAGAGGGGAATCCCCCTCTGGAGGAGAGAACCCATGCGGCGGTTGTTCATCCTGCCCCAAGGAGAACGCTCAATGGCCAGAGGTTTGCCCCTGGCCGGGGGGCAAAGGGAAACATTTCCAACAGTTTCAGGAAGTCGCCAGGCGGGTGCGGGATGCCCATTACTGGGCAAGAGTCACGGGCAGCGGAATGTTAAAGATGCAGGCGGAGAAGGATACGGACGGCCGGTACAGGTCGGCTCATTGAAGTTGCACATAACGTTCAGCGAAGCCAGGGGAGGTGTTCTGTGCACGTCATCGGCACCGCCGGACACGTAGACCACGGCAAATCCACCCTCGTCCAGGCTCTCACCGGCATCAACCCCGACCGGCTCCGGGAGGAGCAGGAGCGGGAGATGACCATAGACCTGGGCTTCGCCTGGCTCACCCTCCCCAACGGCGAACAGGTCGGCATTGTGGATGTCCCCGGACACCGGGATTTCATTGAGAACATGCTGGCCGGCGTCGGCGGCATAGATGCCGCCCTCTTCGTCATCGCCGCCGACGAGGGGGTGATGCCCCAGACCCGGGAGCACCTGGCCATCCTGGACCTCCTGCGTATCCCCGGCGGCGTCGTTGCGCTGACCAAAATTGACCTGATAGACGACCCGGACTGGCTGGAACTGGTCCAGGCGGACGTGTCGGAGGTCCTCCAGGGGACCGTCCTGGAAGGGGCGCCGATCATCCCCGTCTCTGCCCGCACCGGGCAGGGGCTTTCGGAGTTGACGGCGGCCCTGCAGGACGTTCTGGCCCGCACCCCGCCCCGCCCCGACCGGGGCCGCCCCCGCCTCTGGATAGACCGGGTCTTCACCATCGGCGGCTTCGGGACGGTGGTCACCGGCACGCTGGTGGACGGCTATCTGGAGGTGGGGCAGGAGGTGGAGATTCTGCCGCGCGGCCTCAGGGCCCGCATTCGCGGCCTCCAGACCCACAAGACCAGAATCGGGCGCGCCGTCCCGGGAAGCCGCGTCGCCATCAACCTGACCGGCGTCGCCAAACAGGACCTGGCCCGGGGCGACCTGGTGACCGTTCCCGGCTGGCTCCGTCCCACCACCCTGGCGGATGTCCGGCTGGACGTCCTGCCCGATGCGCCTTTCCCGCTGAAACACAACGCCCACGTCAAGTTTTTCTGCGGTTCCGCCGAGACGGTCGCCCGGCTCCGGCTGCTGGGCACCGAGACCCTGGCGCCTGGAGAGTCCGGCTGGGTCCAACTGGAACTGGACGACCCCCTCCCCCTGGTCCGGGGCGACCGGTTCATCATCCGAATCCCCTCCCCGGCGGTGACCGTCGGCGGGGGGGATGTGGTGGACCCCCATCCGGGCCGCAAACATCGCCGCTTCCGGCCCGAGGTGCTGGCCCGGCTGGAGACGCTGGCCCGGGGCACTCCCGCTGAAGTGCTCCTCCAGGCCCTGGAGCGCAGGGGCCCGCAGACGGTGCGGGACCTGCTGGAAGCCTCCGGCCTGGGAGAAGGCGCCCCGTCCGCTCTGGCGGAACTCATCGCCACCGGCGATGCGGTCGTCCTGGACGCCGTCCCCGAACCGGCCCCGGCCCGGCTGGTCGCCGCCCGCGCCTGGTGGTCGGCGACGACGGCCCGGATGCAGGAGGAATTGGCCGCCTACCACGCCCGCTATCCCCTGCGGCCCGGCATGGGCCGGGAGGGGCTGCGCAGCGCGCTGCGGCTGGAGCCGCGCGTTTTCAACGGCCTGATGGCCCGCGCGGCGGCAGAGGGCCTGGTCGCCGACGAGGCTGCCACTGTCCGCCTGCCTGGGCACGAAGTCCGCTTCTCCCCCCAGCAGCAGCAGGCCGTGGATGACCTCCTGGCCCAGTTCCGCGCCGCGCCGTATGCCACCCCGTCCGTCAAAGAGGCCGCCGCGCAGGTCGGCGAGGAGGTGCTGGGCGTCCTCCTGGCCCGGGGCGACCTGATCCAGGTCTCCCCGGAGGTGCTCTTCCTGCGGGAGACATACGAGGAGATGGTGGCGCGCATCCGCGCCCACATCCGGGAGCACGGGAGCATTACCCTGGCCCAGGTGCGGGACCTCTTCCAGACCAGCCGCAAGTACGCCCAGGCCCTGCTGGAGTATCTGGACGGGGTGGGGGTCACCCGGCGGGTGGGGGATGAGCGGGTGCTGGCGGAGAAATGAACTGTTCGGCCTCACCTCTCCCCCGGCCCTTCTCGCCGGAGGCGGCGGGGGTGGGGTGAGGAAAGCCGTGGAGTCTATGCGGAGACTGATTCGCCTGTTCGGACGTCCGAAAGTCGCTGCTGCGTTTCTCCTGCTGGCCCTCGGGGCCGCCGCGCTGGGGTCGTTCTTCCCGCAACGTCCTGCTGGAGACCCGGCCGCGCTGGCCCGCTGGGAGGAGGCCGTCCGCGCCCGCTACGGCGTCCTGGCGGCTCCGCTGGGCTGGCTGGGCCTCTTCCGCTGGTACACCTCCCCGGCCCTCTGGGTTGCCCTGGCGCTGCCGGTGCTGGCGACCGTCCTCTGCACCCTGAACCGCTGGCCCGCCCTCCGGCCGCGCCTCCTTCGCCGTTCCGCCCCCCACTGGGGGACGCTGGTCACCCACCTGACCGTCCCGCTGTTCCTCCTGGCCCTGGGGCTGAGCGGCCTCGGCCGGCAGGAGGAGATGACCCTGGCCATTGGGGAAACCGGGACGTTCTCCACCGCCGGGTTGGCCCTGCGCTGCGACGCCGTCACCCTGGAGCGGCACTCCGACGGGAGCGTCGCCGACTACCGGGTGGAGGTCACGGTTTGGGGGGACGGTCGGGAGGTCGGGCGGAGCACCGTCCGCCCCAACGCGCCCCTCACCCGGGGGAGGGTCGCCGTCTTCCTCTACGGCTACACAGTGCGGGAGGGACGGCCGGTCGTCACGCTGCGGGCAGTGGTGGACCCGGGGTATGTCCCCTTCCTCGTCGGGGGTGGGCTGTTCCTGGTCGGGCTGATGTTGCGCTGGACGGTAGGGAATGGGCGACGGAAGTCCGAAGACCCGGTTTGAGATTTCCGCCGGGGGCGTCGTCTTCCGACGGACGGAGGCCGGAGAGGTGGAGGTGGCCCTGGTCGCCGTGCCGGGCGGTCGCTGGGCGCTCCCCAAGGGGCTGGTGGAGCGGGGGGAGTCGCTGGAGGCGACGGCCCTGCGGGAGGTCCGGGAGGAGACCGGCCTGGAGGTGGAAATTGTGGGGCGGCTGGACCCCATTGACTACTGGTACTGGTGGGAGGAAGAGGGGCAGAAAGTCCGCCACCACAAGAAGGTCTACTTTTTCCTGATGGCCTGCCGGGGCGGCGACGTGGCCCGCCACGATGGGGAAGTAGAGGAGGTCCGCTGGTTTCCCGTAGACGAGGCCCTTCGCCTGGCGGCGCACCGGACGGAACGGCAGGTCCTCCAGCAGGCGGTGGGGAGGATCGGAGAATCGGAAGAATCAGGAGAATCAGAAGAATCAGGAGAATCAGGAGAATCAGAAGAATCAAAAGAAGCAGGAGAATCGTAGCGCAAGATTTATCTTGCGATTTATCTTGCGTCTTGTAGTTTGTGCCCTGTGTCTTGCGCGGCGCTGGCGTTACTGCGGAGCCGGGAATGCTGAGCATCGGGTACGGTCTTCTCTGGGGGGCCCTCATCTGCTCCAGCCTGGAGTGGCGGACGGGGCGGCGATGGCTGCGCTGGGCCGCCCTGGGCCTGGGCGCTCTGGCCTGGGGGTTGTGGACGGCGGGCCTGGCCGGACGCTGGCAGGCATCCGGCCACTGGCCGATGAGCACCCGCTACGAGTTCGGGCTGGTCTTCCTCTGGGCCCTGCTGGGGCTCCACCTGCTGGCAACGGCCGACCTCCCCCGCGCCGGTGGGGGTGGGCTGTTGCTGGCCCTCGCCCTGGCGACCTACCTCCTCACCCGCCCCGCCGGGGAGCGGGTGGCGGCTCCGCTCCTTCCAATTCTGCGCACCATCTGGTTTCCACTGCACACCTTTGCGGCGGCCCTGGCCTACGGCCTCTTCGGTGTCGCCGCCGGTCTGGGGCTGACCGGGCTGGCAGAGAAAGAAGCGGGCGCGCGGGATGCTCTGCTGGGCCGTATGGAGCGCGCTGCCGACTGGGGCTTTCTCTGGCTGACGCTCAGCATGCTCCTGGGCGGTATCTGGGCCCGCTCCGCCTGGGGCCGCTACTGGGGCTGGGACCCCAAAGAGACCTGGACGCTGGTGGTGTGGCTTCTCTACCTCCTCCCCCTCCACCTGCGCCCGCTATCGGCCTGGCGGGGCCGTCGCCAAATCGCCCTGGTCCTGCTGGGCTTCGCCGGGGTCCTCTTCCTCTGGCAGGGCGTCCCCTGGGTGGTTCGGGTGGGCCGCCTGGAGAGCCTGCACGGATTCTGACCGGTTCGCCGATTTCTATTTTCGTGCTATAATCAGCGGGGGAGAATCAGGAGAATCAGGAGAATCAGGAGAATCAGGAGAATCAGAAGAATCAGGAGAATCAGAAGAATCAAAAGAGGTTGATTCTTCGTGTCTTTGTGTCTTGGTGTGAGATTTTTCGTCCCAGGAGGAGACATGCCCGCCATAGACCACATCCGCTATCTGGCCGAGACGGTCGGCCCGCGCGGCTCCACCACCCCGCAGGAAGCCGAAGCGGCCCGCTACGCTGCTCGGATCCTGCAGGACTTGGGCTTGGAGCCGGTGACCGAACCGTTCACCAGCGCCCGCTCCGCCTGGTATCCCTACGTCCTCTTCACCGGACTGGCCCTTCTGGCGGAGGCCCTCTTCTGGGCCGCTGGACGGGTCGGCGCCGTGATTGCGGCCGTGCTGACGGCCGTCGCGCTGGCCTCGGTGCTCCTGGAACTGGCTTTCCGTCCCAACCCCATTCGCTGGGTGCTCCCCAAAGGCCGCAGCCAGAACGTCTGGGCCCGCCGGATGCCCACGGGCGAAGTGCGCCGCAACGTCGTCGTCATGGGGCACCTGGACACCCACCGCACCCCGCTGGCCTTCTCCACCGACCGCTGGGTGCGCCTCTTCAGCCGACTGGTCCCCATCGGCCTGGCCTCCGCCGTCGCCCTGCTGGTGCTTTTCATCCTCGGCGCGGCCGCGCCGGGCTTGGGACTGGTCTGGCGGCTCCTCTCCCTGCCCTTCGCGCTGGTCGTCCTGGGCGTCTTCTTCATCACCCTCCAGGCCGACTTCTCCCCGTACACCGCTGGGGCCAACGACAACGCCAGCGGCGCGGGGGTCGTCCTGAGCCTGGCGGAGCGGCTGAGTCGGGAGCCGCTAACCCACACCGCCGTCTGGCTGGTCCTCTCCGGGTGCGAGGAGGTGGGCTGCTACGGGGCGGAGGACTTTGCCCGCCGCCACCGGGGCGAACTGGGCGACGCGGTCTGGATCACGCTGGATAGCGTGGGCGGGGCCCACTCCAGCCCGGCCTACCTGACCCACGAGACCTTCCTGCTCACCGTCCCCAGCGACCCCCAGTTGCTGACCCTGGCGGAGCGCATCGCCGCCCGTCACCCCGAATGGGACGCTCACCCTCACCACTTCCGGGGCGCCTATACCGAAGGGAGCATCGCGGCCAAATACGGCTTCCGCGTCCTCACCTTCACCAGCCACCGGCAGGACGGCCTCCTCCCCGAATGGCACCGTCCCACCGACACCGTGGACCACCTGGACCCGCAGGTGGTGGAGCATACGGAGGCGTTTGTGTGGGAGTTGCTGGAGGAGATAGATCGGGA